>JAZSQY010000073.1:0-9819 GCA_045538225.1 Clostridia bacterium
CATTCTCCGTCATTGATGTCGATCATGTTTGGTAAAATAATTTCGTTAATTAAATTTCCGGATTCATCGGTTTCTGCTGTTAAAATGTAAGCGCGGGTTAAAGTGGTGCCTGTACTGAATGCATCGAAAGAAACATAAGTAGTTGAACCTGCGGTTGTGCTTAAAGATGGACTGGTTAAAATGTTGGGAACTGTAGTTTTATTATGCATCATATAGACATTATTGTTGTCTAAATAATTTGCATTGATTTTACCCGGATTGTTATCTCCAAAGCGGTTGTCGCTCCATAGAGTTGGGTCTGTATTGACAATACCATTATTGACACTATCGGTAGTCCAGCTGTCTGCAATTAATGGATAAGGATAGCTGCTGTGTTGTTCATTGACTGTGTCTGCACTGTGACCTAAATCGAAGTAACCATTGGCAATACTGGGGGTAGTTGAGTTTGTGTTTTGGTCGTGGACGCCATGAACATTAGGATTATCTGTGTTCTCTTGCGCGTAACTGCCATTGACTTTATAGATTTTGAATTCATCGATACATGCCCAGCCTGTGACTTCGTCACTGCCCAAAGTAAATGTAAGGTCATATTTTTGGTTTAATTCTTTTCCAGCAATAAAGAAGACTGTGTTTAATTGCCATCCATTGTAGTATGGATAATCGGTTAAGCTTGGGATTTTTTGTGCAATGGTGTTACCAATGTTGAAATGGAAGCCATCGAAGCTTGTGTTGTTTTCTGAACTGTCTGCGGCGATCGAATAAAATTGGAACATATAGGTTTCATAAGGTTTTGGTTGGAACGTATAATTGATTAATTTCAAAGCGGTGTTTGAATCATGTGCTTTCATCAGCATTACATTTTTGGTTTCTCCGCTTTTTGAATAGAAATAAGGTTGTTCTTCGTCAAAGCCTAAATTAGAAGGAATGTTAGCTGTTGAAATGTTTATAAAGCTGTCGGCATTAGTAGCGGTGGTCTTAGCTTCAAAATCGTTGTTTGTAAATTGTGCAACTTCTTTAATGTCGTTTGTATGTGTAAAATCAAATACATAGGATGTGCTTTTGTTGCGGTTAGCTTGTTCGGTTTCAAAGAAGTTTTGTGAAACTGCCGTAACATTAAAATTATCAAAATAAATTGCACCCAATGCTTTTTCTTGGTTGGAACCAAAGTATAATTTGGGTGTTACGGTAGCGGAAACTAATTTATCCGTAGTAATATAGAAAGTTGCTGTATCCCAACCTTTATTTTGTGGATATAAGGTAATCGCTGCGTCATTCAAATAAAAGGTACCAAAAGCAATATTTTCTACGTTAGCATCTTTGTTAGCTTGTTCTATTACATAATAGTCGACAGAAATTAAGTAATAGCTGTTTGCGGATAAAGTAATTTCGTTGGTGCTGTAACCGCCTTGAATCGGTTGATTAAGAATTTTATTTAAAATAACAAAAGGAGAACGGTTCAAAATTTTTTCGTCCGATAATGAATTATATGGGTGATCTTCATGGAATTTAGCGTTCGTTTCTGGGGTAACTTGTTCGGTACCGAAGTAATCCGTGATGTTTGGTTTACTCCACGATGATAAATCATAAGTTGTTGCACTTGATTTAAACAAGGTACTGCTTTGCGCTGGGGCAGTATGTTGGAATGTCCCCTCGGCAGCGGGAGCTAATTTAACCAATCGGCTGGATACCGTGGTAACACCTGGTGTTAAAATAAACAAAGCCATGGCTAAGATTACTGTGATTAATTTACAAATTTTTTTCATGATTTTTTTTCTCCATATAATATACAATATATGGGGTTAGTGTACATCAAAAAGGCCCTTTTAAGCAAGAAAAAAACTTTTATATAAGCTCTATACAAAAAAAAAATTTTGTGGTACTATCACATTATGTTGAAAGTTGCAATTATGGAATTAGGCACAAATCAAATCAAATTGTCGATTGTGCGTATTGAAGAAAGTAAGTATTATGAAGTTGAAAAAGAATATACAGAAAGTGTCGGAATAGAACAACACTTGATTGAAAACAGTGAATTAATTAAGACTGTGAAAATTAAAGAATGTATTGATATATTACAAATGTATAAGCAAATTGCCATCGCGAATGGCGTCACAAAATATCACTGTGTGGCTTCGGCGAATTTAACAACGGCAAAAAACTATGTTTCTTTCTTGGAAGAAATCAATGCTGATTTAGATTTGGAATTTAAATTATTAACCGAAGAGGAAGAAGTAAATTACTTATACACTGCAGTTGTTAATACAATTGAAGTTGCAAAAGGTTTAATTGTTTCCGTTGGTTCATCAAGTACACGTTTGGTTTATTATTGCCGCCGTGTAGTTTTGAACAGTGTTACCATTCCAATGGGGGCGGCAAACTTTACTTCGGTGGAAGACTTTAATAAATTGTTAAAAGCAGCTGGAGAAGCTTTCCAACAAGTTGATGCCGAAATACCTGTGATTGGTGCAAGTGAAATATTTACGGGGTTTGCGCGCTTATCACGTAAAAAAACAAAATATCCATTTGATATGGATCACAACTATAATAGTGATAAAAATCATTTTAATGAAATCTTGAAATTCTTACAAGGTTTAGACGTTGAACGTGGTGCCAAGTTAAAAGGCATTACCGCAAATGGTGTGGGATATTTAATGAATGGTATGTCAATTGCTTTGGCGGTAATGGACTACGTAAACTTGTCAAAAATCATCATTAATGATTTTGGGCGCAATGTGGGGATTGCACATCGTTTGACGATGCAAGAAGACGAGAAACCAGTTAACGATGTAAGCATGAGTAGTATTGAAAGTATTATCTGGGCGAATGGTTTAGATTTAGAAAGTGCTAAATATCAATACTTATTAGCAAGTACATTATATATGCAATTAAAAGTGTTGCACAAATTACCACGTGTATATACTCGCATTTTAAAAGCGGCGACTTTGTTGTTTAACTTGGGTGTAAATATCAATAAATCAAATTTTGGTAAGATAACATACTATGCAATTTTGAATTCCAATTTATATGGTTTAAGCCATAAAGAAATTGTGATGGCGGCATTTGTGGCTAGCTGTCGTAACTGGGATGATTTTATGTTATCGGAATGGGTCAAGTACAAAGACTTAATGGATGAAGAAGATTTAATGATTGTACGTAAATTAGCGATTTTAGAAGCCATGGCATACACAATTAATTTGCGCAACCAAAAAATTGTGAAAGATATTTCCTGTGATGTACTGGGAGATAGCGTTATCATTAAATTGATTACAGAAACCGACATGAAGAAAGCCAAGGTCGACGTGGATGCTGCTAAAACCGAAATTTTCCAATTGAAAAAATTGAGTAAAGAGTTTACTCGTATCTATAAAAAGAACGTGGAAATTTTATAATGGAACAATTGCCACCGATTGCAGAATTTTTTGACGATGAACCAATTATTACGCCTGCAGCGATGCGTGGCGGTGTTAAGGTGGAAATTCCTGCAACCATTAAAACAGCGTTGTGTACTTTTCTTTGTGAAAATATAGACCGCGAGAAACTGGCACCGATTTTGGCAGATTGTCGTTTGCTGTTTTACGTTTATGGACGATCAGGCAAAGTACCGGTTTTCCAATATAAACAAGATTGCTTGATTGTCTTGATGGCGGTAGGAAGTCCTGTGGCAGCAGCAGTGGTCGAGGAACTAAAATGTCTTGGTATTGAAAATGTGATTGCGTTTGGGACCGCTGGTTTATTAGATGGTGGAATTGATGATGGTGCTTGCGTGTTAATTGAAAGGGCTATTCGTGACGAAGGGGCAAGCTATCACTATTTGGCTCCATCGATTTATGTGGATACCGATGAGCAGTTAACCGGTTGGTTGGAAGAATTTCTAAAAGCGTCTGGTATGCCTGTAGTACGTGGAATCACTTGGACAATGGACGCAATGTTTCGTGAAACACGAGCAAGAACAGCAAGGCGTCGTGAACAAGGGGCAGTGGTCGTGGAAATGGAATGTGCGGGCTTTGCGGCAGCGGCGAAACGATTGGGATTGCGTTTTGCGGAGTTCGTGTTTTTTAGCGATACATTGGTCAACACAAATCAATGGCATATGTTAGGGGAGCAACAGCAACAAGATGAACGCCGTTCTTTAAAAGTGACTTTCTTGCAATCTTTGTTAAGTGTTGTCAAAAAAATCAAGTTGCCTAATTAAGATAATTACAATTATTATATAGTAATGCAAAAATTGGGGAAATGGTGTTTTATTATCTTAGGTGGTTTGTTGGCCATCGCTGTTGGTTTGTTGATGTTAACAAACTTTTTAAACGGTCGTCAGCTGTTTAGCTTTGTTGGGATTAATGATCAGATTTTTACGACAGGAATGTTGATTATTCCTTTAATTATAGTTGCGTTTGTTTTGTTTAAATACTTAGATGCTGACGGCAAGAAAAAGAAGACTATTTCGCAATATTATTCAAACCGTTGGATGACCAATGAAGAACGTGATAGGGTTTATATTTACACAAAAGCTTCACAATTGTCGACGTTAAAGAAAACAGGGCCTTTGGCACGCTTTGAATTGATTGGTAGTGATATCCATATCAATATGATTTCTAAAGATTTCCACTCAATTATTCTGGGAACTACGGGTGCTGCAAAAACACAAGGTTATGTATTCCCATTTTTGTATACATTAGGATTTTCTAATCAAAAACCGAACTTAGTTATTACTGACCCAAAAGGTGAGATTTACAACACTTTGGCGGAAAGCTTGCGTCAACAAGGTTATGATGTGCAAGTCTTTAATTTAAATGACCCAATCCGTAGTTCACGTTGGAATCCTTTTGAAAGGCCCTGGGATATGTTTCAAAGGGCGCAACACTTAGAGCGTGAAATTAAACGTTATGAAAATGCTAATCCGGCTAAATTAGGCTTACGCGTGATAGCAAGTAGTTATCCTCCGGTTTGGTATGCTTTTAATGGAATCGCTTTCCCAACCAAGGAGATGGCGGAAAATGAAATGCGCACTTTGCGTCAACAATTAATTTCGGATTCAGAAGCCGATATTAAGGATATTTGTTCGGCAATTTGTCCAATTGAGAATGATAAGGACCCGAGCTGGGAACAAGGTGCACGCGACTTGATTCAAGGTACGGCGATGGCGATGCTTGAAGACAGTTTAAATCCGAACCTTGGTATGACGCGTGAGAAGTTTAATTTCTATAATATCTTCAAAATTGCATCCATTCGCGATAATGACCCACAGGCAGTCTTTAAAACGATCAAGAACTATTTTGAGGGTCGTGATAAGTTGTCGGTTGCGGCTGCCTTGGCGCAAACAGTTACATCGAACGCGGAAAATACAATGCGTAACTTCTTTGGTGTTGTTACGCAAAAGTTATCCATGTTTAACGATAAAGGTATTTGCTATATTACCAGCGGTACAGATATTAAATTTGAAGAATTCGCAAAGAGACCAACGGCGTTCTTTTTGATTATTCCTGACCAAATTAAAGTGCGTCACCCGTTAGCAACCTTATGTATTTCGCAATTGTATAAATCTTTGGTTGCCAGTGCAAATGAACGTGGTGGTAAATTACCTTGGCCAACATATTTCGTTTTGGATGAATTTGGTAATATGCCGAAGATTAATGATTTTGCCACTGTTATTACGGTTTCGCGTTCGCGTGGTATTTTCTTTACCTTGGTTTTACAGGATTATAAACAGTTGGAAACGACATATGGACAAGAGTCTGCCGTTACCGTGCGTAATAACTGTAACCACCAAGTTTTCGTCGGTGTTAATGATACAGATACGCGTAAGATGTTCTCCGATTTAATGGGGGATATGGAAATTAAGACCGAAAGCACAACGGTTAGTCGCAATACTGGTAAAGCCGCAAAGGATGATGCGGAAGGTGGAAGTAAGTCAACGGCGACAAATACTGCCAGTCGTCCATTGTTACCACCAAATGAATTATTGGATATTGTGCCGGGTAATATTTTTGTTTACTGTTTCACTTTCCACCCATTGCGCAGTAAGGTTACGTTATTTTACGAATGTTTGAAAAAAGGTATAATTAAATTAAAACCAACACCAGATGTTTATATTCCTGGTAAGTATTTCGATGAGGCTGCCATTTATTATGATATTCGACGTCGTAACGACATTGTTATTCGCCGTGTGAATGCAGCGGAACACAAAGATTTGTTCGACTGGTAAGCCGGCGGTTTTGATTGACGATATCAAATATTAAAATTATAATTTATCCATACTATGTTGGGGGAAATACGTATGAGGTTTAGCCGTAGTAGGATTATTGCTTTGACCATTTTAAGTATTACAATGGCCTTGGCTTTATTTTGCACGGGTTATGTGATTGATTTGCGTAGTTTCGCTCCGCACGCTGCTGAATCGAGCAACTCTGCGAGTAATGGTTCAGAATTCGATAAATATTATGCTCGGATGGGTTTTAATGCCAGTGATAACGGTTCGGTGAAGTTGGGAATAGATACCGAATTAAAAATAACCGAAGAGCGTTATAGTCTTGGGGTGTTGTCAAGATTTTTGGATGAAGGTACGAAACGTTCATATACAGAATTACAAAACAGTCAACGTTTTGCAGGGTATCCATATCCTGTTTTCAATAACGATGACATGAATATGATTAAAAATGGAACGGGTAAATTTTTAGAAATTCCTGTTGTTTTGCTTGATCCGAATAGTTACGATGATATCGTTTTGTTAGAATTAACCAACTCGCCAAGCTCATTGGTGATTACTTGTGATGGCGAAGAATTAGTAAGAAGAGATGAAGGTGGCGAAAGTGGCATTATCAATGTCGATGCAGCTTTGCCGATGGATAAAATTTATGCTGGGGAAGCAGAATATAGATATTTAAAAAGAACTGAGGATGTATTTGATAACGAAAATAATTTATTATTAACAATTAGCTTTGAGCCGGTTGTCGACGATGCTGGAAATTTGGTAAATCTTTTGGTAAACGTAAAGGATGAAGCCGGGCAGCCGTTTTATAATCAAAATGGTCAAGTAATTGAGAATTTGGAAAATAACATAACTACATCGCTTTACAGCAACGGCGGCCGTGAACGTTTATTTGATATCGTCCGCAAAAATAACGACATAAGTATATCTACTGCGGATTCGTCCTTTGTGAAAAAAATTGTTTATGAGAAACAATTTATTAGACAAAAACCCGGGGCAGTGGCGGCCAATGGAAATGGTGTGCGTGCCATGTTTCAAAAAGAAGGGCTTTATGAAGTTAAAATTACGCAATATGTTCAAACTAATGGTTCGGCAGCTAAGTTTGACCTTGATTTTGCGTTCGTGATTGTTCATCAATATCATTATGATGATTTTCCTCGTTTTGGTCCGGAACACCGTTTAGGGGATACTGAAGTTTATAATTACATGTATAATGGTGATTTCCCAGTCGTTGAATATTCTTCAAATTGGTTTGATGTACAAATTAATGGTGCAAAGCCGGGCAGCGATTTGGATAAGTATAGTCCCGAAGGTGATGACCATTTATTGGAATTTTGTAATATGGGTGAATATCGCATGGTTTCCAGTTTGCGTTATTCGAGTGTTTATTTAGATACATATGGTTACTTATATGAAGGACGCGGCGTAGAGAATGGCTCTGTTGAATTAAAACGAATCTTGCCATATTCTAGCGCACTTAATATTTTGGGATTTCAAGCATATTATGCGGGTCAACAAGAGAGTAAAGAACTGCGTAATGAATTTGGAATAAGTTGTGATGTTTCTGATAAAGTACGTGAATTAAACATGTTTGCCGCCGATGCGGGTCTGAATTATAATTCGATGCGTGTTAGTGATGCATTAAAATATTCTAACCAGTTAGCAAATTATTTAACATCGGAAAATATTGAGCCTGTACGCACAAATTTCCCGCCCGTAAAAATTCAAGGAAATGTTCCATATTTAACCGGTGCAGGGGTGAACGGTGAAAAAGCGGTCATTTTGTCCACCGTTTCGTATCGCCCAGCGTTTGGTAGCAATGCCGGTATTTGGGAAAGTTCAACATTGGAGGTGGGGGCTCCTTTCGAAAAAGTCGGACAAAATTTAATTACTGTTTATTTCAAAGTTAATAATGAAATATGTCAGCAAAATTTCTTTTTCGAAATTTCAAATTCAGTGCATATCACTTTTGCTGTAACAAACGAACAGGGGACCGAAACTATTTATTACATAAGTGATTTAGTTAATTTGAATAGCGAATTATCCGGGAAAACAGTTAAGGTTAATTATAACAAGGATAGCACCTTGGGACGTTTTGAAGTGCAACCTGTAATTACTTTGGAAACTGCTGAATTGGGAAGTAATGATTTCAGTGATCCTGTGTCGTTACAAGACAGTCAAATTGAATTAGTGCCAGGGGAGTATCGAATCAACGTCGGGTACGGTGCGCATGGTACGTCGGTTGCTGTTTATCATATTATAGTTGATGATACTCCAGCTACTGGTATTAAGGCTAATACTAATAAGGCTAATACTAATGCAGGTATTTTAAGTGCTGCTGGTGTTGATGTTGTCGGGGCTGGAAAAGCTAAACTGACTTGGGATTTTAAAAAAAGTGGGATTGATTTTACCAGTGTTGAATGTAAATTTTATGAGATGCAATTAAAAACTGGTGTTGATTATAATGCAGACCGAAATTACAATGAATTAAGTTTAGACAAAATCAAAAATCTTTATTCTGGTTATAGTTTTGTGGAGACTCCATGGAAACCAAGCAGTGGCTATGAACCCATTAAAACAGAAAACTGCTGGACATTGAACGAAACGTTTGAAAATCCTGGCTTATACATTTTTACTTTGATTGACGCGGTTGGAAATGAAACGGAACATGTTTTAGTAATTGACAGTAGTAAGCCAACTTTTGTGCAAGATATTAAACCGGTAATATCATCAAATGCAGTTGAATTCAACGCCGATGGTGTTACTGTTGGCTTTGGAATAAAGAAACTGATTACAGGTTCAATTTTAAATGATGAGAAATTAAAAGCGGTTTTACAAAAAGCCGATCTTTTGATTGAAGATAAGTCTAGTTTATCTTTGGGTGTGGGGTTTGAAAATGTTGAAGTAAAATATTCTAGTCTTGATGGCACTGATTCTACTAATTATGATAAAATTCCTGACTATTATATCAACAGAGGGTATTACAAATTAAGAAATGAAGGCACTTATTACTTCCGTGTTACTGATGTTTTAGGCAATGTCGGTGAATATTATATTATTCTGACAAAAGATCGTTTCTTTGGTACTGTATATGCCGAAACCATTTCGCCGTCTTATGTTAATGAAAGTCGGGGAATCTTAAAAGCAAATACTTCCTTAAATACTAGTTTGGTTTCGTCCGCCGGTGGTATGACCAATCGTTCTTATGTTACATTTTCATTCAAACAAAGTAATGACATTAATTTGTATGTTAATAAAGTGTTTTTAAATTTTTATCCGTTTACCTATGATTTGAACAGTAAAAATTATCCTTTTGCCGATACTCCGCAAAAAAATATTTTTGAATATCAAGATCAGGAAAATTTAAACAACGAAAAGACAATTTATACATATACCCAGGAAGATATGGGAAAAGACATCCGTTTGGCGTTGTTTGATGAAAATACTGTAACAACACCGAAGGGAATGTATGTGATTACTGCTGAGTATAGTAAACTCGATACATATTCACAGAGAGGGCGTAATTATTATTTTATTGTAGACGATCAAAAGATGTTGCAATACACCCCCGGTACATATGAAACTAAATTAGAAGTCAGTTTTGCGAATAAAAC
>JAZSQY010000077.1:0-12606 GCA_045538225.1 Clostridia bacterium
TAAATTGTGCGCGACGCCATAATTTAGCGATTGACGTCAAAGTATCCGCACAAAAATTTTTATGAATTGCAATACGACGTACTGCGTTAAATGCCCAAAATATTGAAACAACGATCAAAGCAACAATAAAACCAATTATTATTAAATTATAGTAATTTTCCATCAAGTTCCCCCAAACTTACTAAACATAGTTTAGCGAAAATACTCGAAATTGGCAATCAAAAAGAGATTTCACTCCATTTTGCCTAAAATCACGATTTCCGTTTCCAATTTGACGCCCGTGGCTTGTGCTACTTGCTTTTTAACGTGATTCAAAACCTGCCAAATATCGTGGCAAGTCGCCCCACCTTTGTTCACAATAAAGTTACAATGCTGGGGACTGACTTGTGCGCCGCCTACCGTATAACCCGCCAACCCCAAATTTTCAATTTCGCGTCCCACGAAAAAGTTATCGCACGGCCGTTTAAACACACTGCCGGCACTGGGTTCGTGCGGGTGACGACTACGTTTTTGCACAATTTCGCGCATACGTGTCGCAATTTTGGCGGGTTTATCATGCTTTAACCGCAAATATGCACCAATAATAACAGCTGGTTTTTCCATAAAACACGAATGTCGATAGCTAAAATTGATTTGGTGGTTAGTCAAAGTTTTAATTTTTCCATCTTGTAACACATCAACCAAAACAACGACATCACTCATACTGTGTTCAAATGCGCCACAATTCATATATACACCACCGCCAATTGTCGCTGGTATTCCCGTTGCCCATTCCAAACCACTCAAACCATGTTCACGGGCATAGTTCACAACCGCAGATAACTTTGCCCCAGCATCCGCATACACAAACACATCATTGTGTTGAATTGTTTGGAAATTAATTTTAATCACTACGCCATCATAACCTTGGTCACTGGCCAAAACATTGGCACCCAATCCCAATACAAAATAAGGACACTCCAAATATTCCAAAGCACTAATCAATCTGGATAATTTTTCTTTACTATCGACTAACACAAAAAAACGTGCTGGACCACCAACACGGAAAGTTGTCCACCGCGCTAATGGCTCATCACGTTTTACATTTTCTTGACCACAGATATACTCTAAATAATTTTCTAATATTGCATCCACTAATTTATAGATATGCCACTACCATGGCGAAGTATCTTCATTTGTAAACCATCTTGTGTTTTTTCAAATTGGACCAAGGAACTGGCGACTTGTTTCAGTTTTCGGCCCCGCACCACCGCTACATCTTGTCCGTCAAAAATTTGTACCGCTTGTCGCCATGACTTAATGACGGGTTCCCCATGTTTATTCGCACTGGTCGCAATTAACGGCACACCACACGCCAACAACAAATGACTTAACCAACCACTCCGTACCACACGTACCGCTTGACCATGGATAATGACGGTAGTGCGTTTTTTCCCCAACATTTTCCGTTCAGCATTGGTGACTTTTCCGCAATATTTTTCTACCGCTGCCACCGAAGGCAACAACCAAATCAATTTAGCATTATCCGGTTTGCCTTTAAAGTTTATGGTTTTTTGTGCAACATTTGCATCCAAAGCATTACCGCCGATACCCCAAACTGTATCAGTTGGATAAATTATCACACCGCCATTTTTAACATAAGTGGCAATTTTTTTAATTTCATTATGCCGAAAAATTTTCATAAGTTATACAAGTTTCCTATTACCAACGATTCAAACGTGCTTTCACAATATCATTACCCAAGATACGACAAATTGACCACAAATCTGGTGTATTCGTTTTCCCAGCTACCGCTAAACGAATTTGCGCAGTTAAATTACGTAGACTGGGTTTATCTGGTGCCATATCTTTAATTTTTTGCCACCAAACATCTTTTTCATCGTTGGCATCATAGATTGCAGCATATTGTTTCAACAATGCACCGTCCAAATTTTGACCGTCTACGGTAATCTCGTCCCAAACATAACTATACAAATCCGGAATATCTTCAAACTTAGTCAAATCTTTACGCGGACGTTCGCCACCGCGTTCCACCCCTAACATCGCTTCAATACGCGCTTTTATTGCTGGTGTTATGTTCGGCAACTTTTGCCAATCCCAAGCATTAAAATATTTAACCATAGTTTCATGGTCATAACGTGCCCAAACATTTTTTGCAATATCATTAAATTTAGGCAAATCAAATAATGGATTATTCGTACCAATCTTGCTGATTTTAAACTCAAAATCGGTTAATGGAGCCAAAGGATTAGCTGTTCGCCACAGTTCAAAATCACTATTATAAATCGTCAACAGGTATTCAAATATCGCATCACGCGGATAACCCGCATCAACTAAGTTCATAACCAAAGCTTGTGGGTCCTTACGTTTAGATAATTTTCGTTTCTTACCATTGTCTTCAATATTAATGGTTGGCATATGCAAATATTGCAAACGTGGAAAACCTAACAAATCACATAACTGCATATGTTCCGCAGTCGAAATCAACCATTCTTCACCACGAATCACCAAAGCTGTTCCCATTAAAGTGTCATCAATTACGTGCGCAAAATTATACGGTGGCAATCCATTAGTTTTTAAAATAATGGGGTCATTAACTTGTGGCAACAAAGCAATTTCCCCACGCGCTGCATCCACAAAAGAAATACGTTCACCCCAATCTTGATAACCAAAGTTGGCACGAATCACATAAGGCTCACCCGCCGCAATCCGCTTTTGCACTTCGTCCGGACTTAAATGACGGCACTTCGCATATTTACCATAGTAACCAGTCGGCTCATTATTTTTAATTTGTGTTTCGCGCATTTGCGATAAATCATCTTCGGTACAGAAACAGTAATAAGCTTTCCCTTGTTGAACTAAATCATGAGCATATTTTTGGTAAATTTCCGCACGCTCACTTTGGACATAAGTTTCCGCAAACTTAATACCCAAATAATCAAAAGTTTGGTTCATCTTTTCCACAGCGTCAGCGACAAATCTTTTACTATCCGTATCTTCAATACGGAAATAAAAACGTCCGTTATTTTGACGTGCTAAATAACTATTCACCAAAGCCATACCAACCGTACCCAAATGGACATAGCCAGTTGGACTGGGGGCAATGCGATAGCCATTCGGAGTTTGGTTAGAGTGGTAATTTTTCATTACGCAACTCCGTTACTTGACGCAAACATTCATTAATGACGGCAATTACCAAATCTTCCGTTGTTTCCACATCATCTGGATCGACAGCTTCCGGTTTAATGTGTAAATCCAATAATTCATAAGCACCCGACATCGAAGCAGTAACCATACCACCGCCAACAGTTGCTTCTACTGCGGTTTCTGCCAACTCTTCTTTCGCTTGTTCCATCTTTTTTTGCATAGCTTCGGCTTGTTTCATTAAACTTGCCATTTGGCCATTGTTACCCATTGAAAAATTTCTCATATCAATAGTTTACACGATTTCAACTTTATCGCCAAATAATTCCTTCAAACGTGTGACAAATTCATCATTGACAACCTGCTCTTTTGCCGTCAAATTTTTAATTTGAATTTCCGCTTCCGCACCAGCTAAATTTTGCAAAGTTTCTAAATGGTGTTTTAAAATATTTTTTTCGCCTTCATTATGTGCTGGCAAATAAATTCGCCCGTCCGCAAACGACACATCGTCCATATTACTCAACAAACCAAACAAAGCAAAGTTTTTTGCTTCACGCAATCCACGGAGAATTTTTACCCAAACAGCTTCTAAATTTTGTTCCGCCATCAAGCCCCGCAAGCCACCAAAGCTGCCGTTTCAAAATAACCATGTGGGTCATTAGCATATTTCAAAGTGGTTTCCAAATTCGCAAAAATGCGCAAAGCATTTGCCAAACGTGGATTGGTTTGTTGCACATACGCATCCTTCAAAGCAGTTAAAGTCCCCGCCATAATGCGTGCTGTTCCAGTCGAGCTGTTAAAAATTTGTTGCACAGTTTCACGGACACCTTTCGCATCATTTGCCACAATTTGTGCGACCAAAGTTTGAAATACTTTTGCATCTAACCCACCGACCACATGATTAATTGCTGCCACAGTAATTGGGTCTTTGCCACAATATGCCGCGACCGTATCCGCGAAAGACAACGCATCACGCACACTGCCTTGACCTTCTTTCGCAATCAAAGTTACCGCTGCATCATCGGCGGTAATTTTTTCATTTAGGAAAACACCTTTAATAACTTTTTCTAAATCCGCTAAACCAACATTTTGAAAATTAAAACGCAAACAACGACTTTGCACAGTCGGCAATAATTTATGCGGTTCGGTCGTTGCCAACACAAAAATGACATGTGCTGGTGGTTCTTCCAAAGTTTTTAACAACGCATTAAATGCCGCACCCGAAAACATATGAACTTCGTCAATAATATAAACTTTATATTTCCCAACCACGGGTGGATATTTGACACTTTCAATTAAATCACGTACCGCATCAACACCATTGTTACTTGCCGCGTCAATTTCAAAAATATCCATACTTTTGTTGGGATTTTGACACCAAGCACATTGCCCACAAACTTTTCCGTCTTTGAAATTTTCACAGTTCACAGCGTCCGCAAAAATTTTTGCCACCGAAGTTTTTCCCGTTCCACGTGTACCGCAAAATAAATACGCGTGTCCAATTTTTTGGCTGGCAATTTGATTACTCAAAGTCCGTGTAATAAATTCTTGTCCCACCACAGCATCAAAACTTTTAGGACGATAAATACGGTAAAATGATTTTACATTCGAGTTCATTCTTCGCGTTGCCTCTTCATAAATTCAAAAGCTAATTCACGATACGCTTTCGCACCTGGACATTTGGCATCATAAATACAAATTGGCTTACCATAACTTGGTGCTTCAGCCAAACGCACATTGCGTGGAATTTTCGTATTGAAAACTTTACGACCGAAGAATTTCAAAAGTTCGGCTTGCACTTGTTGGGTCAATAAATTGTGTGTCATCATAGTAACCAACACACCTTCAATATCAATGTTCGGATTTAATCCTTGTTTCTTAATCAAACGAATCGCACGCACTAATTGACTAATTCCTTCCAAAGCAAAGTATTCACATAAAATTGGAATGATAACAGTATCAGCCGCGGTCAAAGCATTCACCGTTAACAAAGTCAAAGTCGGTGGACAGTCAATAAAAATGTAATCATAACTGTCACGAATTTTGTTCAAGCAATTACGCAAAATTTGTTCACGCCCACTCATACGCACCAATTCAATTTCGGCACCAACTAAATCTTGAGTACTGGGCAAAACTTCCAAACCTTTAACCGAAGTCAATTGAATTGCATCAGTAGGATCAACTTGATCACACATCACATTGTAAACCGAAACAGTCTTGTCGGTAACTTCCACACCGACACCGCTGCTGGCATTATGTTGTGGGTCGAAATCCACGATTAAAACTTTTTTTCCTAAGTCGTGCGCCAAGTATGCAGCCAAGTTAATACAGGTCGTTGTTTTACCAACCCCACCTTTCTGCAATGCTACTGCCACAATTTTTCCCATTTTTATCGAACTCCTTTTGCTTTTAACCCTTCTAGCATAACATACCGCCGCAATTTTTACCAGTTTTCTGCCACATTTTTCCGTAAAACACAATATATTGCGGTATTAATTAATAGGTATATACTATATCTTGTGGTTTTTTAAATAATTGACTACTCTTTCCAGCTCTTCCGCGCTGTAATAAGCAATGACAACCTTACCGCGGTCTAAATCACCATCAATTTTGACTTTGGTTCCAATTGCGCGTGACAAGATTTTTTCTTGCTCGCGGATTTCCGGCGCCTTACTTGGTTTAGTTTTCTTAGATTCGAAAACCGGCATCTTACCATCAATCAACTCACCCAAACCACGCACCGACAAACCTTCACTCACTGCACGGCGTGCATAATCCAATTGTTTTTGTGTATCGGCAACACCCAACAAGCGAATTGCGTGCCCAGCCGTTAATTGTTGATTGCTAATCATTTGTTGAATTTCATTTGGTAAACTTAATAAACGCAAAGAATTGGCAATCGTACTACGCGGCTTTGACAAACGTTCGGCCACTTTTTCTTGGGTCAATTTATGTTCATCCATTAACTTCTTAATACCCAAAGCCAATTCAATTTCGTTCAAATCCGCACGTTGCAAGTTTTCAATAATTGCAATTTCCGCAACTTGCTTTGGATTAAACTTTTTAATTACAGCGGGAATTTCGACTAAACCAGCCATACGTGCGGCGCGCCAACGGCGTTCACCAGCACAATCATAAAACGATTGCCAACCGGTGTAACTAAAATTGGTTGCACAACACCATACGTTTGAATACTTTCTGCCAATTCGCGCAACGCTTCTTGGTTAAAGACTTTACGTGGTTGGTCTAAATTATTATCAATCATCGCAATCGCGATTTGTTGTACACCATCATTATTATCTTCATTTTTAGATTGATTCTGTTCAACGGGTTCATTAATTGGTGTTAATTCGTCATCCAAAACGATGTCACCGAACAAAGCACCTAACCCCTTACCTAATTTTTTTTCTGCCATGTTTTTATTTTAATTGGCTTTTACAAAAAAAGCAATCACAAATTGTTTAACGTTAAACAATGCAAAAACGGTATTTTTAAGATAAAACACAAATGGCAAATTATTTACAATCATAATGTCAACAACTTACAGGCCATCGTGCACCCAAAATATATCCATCCCGTAACTTAAACCACCCGAAAACAGATGGAATTTATTTACATTTAGAATGTTAATAACTGAATTGTTTAACGTTAAACATTGCACAAAAAAAATCACACGGCGTTAAATTGTTTAACGTTAAACATTTTTCTTTAAAAGATAGAACACCTAACTCAACTCATAAAACAAATCACATTACGTTTAATATTAAACATTATTTCTTTACACAAACAACAAACACAAATAAAAGAAACAAACTATCCTAATTTCCAAAATATAAACAATATTCTAAATTGTTTAACGTTAAACAATTAATATCATCAAACATCCCAAGGGTTGACACACAACCGCAAACAGGGCTATAATAAACACATGAAGGCAGGATTAATTGCAGACATTATTGTTGCGGTAATCATCATTATCAACATAGCAATCTGCACAAAGTTCGGATTTATCCGTTGTGTCTTAAAATGCTTTTCCACCGTATTAGCATTTACCATTGCCATGTTATCCGCCGCACCCATTGCAAATTTCTTGGATAGCAAATTTGGTTGGTATGCCGCCATTGATAAATGGAACATTCCTTTCATCAGCGAACAAACACTTTTAAAACTCATCGTCGGGATTGCAGTATTTGTTTTAGTTCGTTTAATCTGTATCATCATCGATAAACTGCTCAAAAGTTTAAAAGAGAAATTACATGCCATCAATATCATTGACCGCATCTTTGGTTCCGTATTCGGTATTGTGGCTGCCTTGGTCGAGTTATCATTAATCTTCATGTTGATTAACACATTTGGTTGGCAATCTGCTTTGTCCTTAACTGAAGACAGCGGTGGCTACTTCGCTTATCGCTTATTCAACTTTTGCCGCGACCATGTCTTCAATCTGATCGGTGCAATTTTTGCTGCTGCATCGGAAGCGATTCCACAGTTCTAAACCAACCACAAAATACCCAACCACAAATTGTTTAACGTTAAACATTTGGCAAAATTTATTTACAAAAATTGGAAAAGTTATTTACAATTAAAATGTAAGTAACTTTTTTATTGCGGTTGAACGGTTCCATGTTTCACAAAAAAAATCTTTCCCACCTTTGGGGCATCGGTCGCCGTAATCACAACTTGCGTGCCAGAGATGGCAGTTAGCAGTCTCGATTGCCGACTGCTATCTAACTCACTAAACACATCGTCCAGAAGTAAAATTGGTTTTTCACCGGTCAGGTCCGCGAACAAATCCAGCTCCGCCAATTTAATCGACAGGGCCACGGTGCGTTGCTGTCCTTGACTGCCATACATGCGGACATCTTTGCCGTTAATCATAATTGCCAAATCATCGCGGTGCGGCCCAACCGTCGTGGTACGCAAACGCAAATCACGTTCCCGCGCGGCCGCCAAGTCCACAGCAAAATCGGCACAAGTTTCATAGCTCATCGTGATTAATTCTTGTCCGCCGGTCAAAGCTTGATGTTTCGCCACTACATAAGGTATCAATTTTTGAATAAAGGTTTGGCGCTTTTGAATAATTAAATTTCCTTGTTGAACCAACTGTTGGTCCCAAATATCCAACTCGCGCAGGCCGCAACCGTTTTTTAAACTGGCGTTGCGTTGTTGCAAAATTTTGTTATAGCGGGCGAGTGCGTAAAAATATGTTTTATCAATTTGCGATAAATCAATATTAATAAAGCGACGCCGGTCGGCGGGGGCCTCTTTCACCAACTTCAATTCATCCGGCGAAAAGAAAATGCAATTAATCTGTCCCATCAATTCCGCAACTTTCGCAATCGGAACACGATTGATTGCAATGGATTTTTTTTGACCTTGCCCCAATTGGATTGCAATTTCCACATTACCGAAACGCTTTTTTGCGATAACTTGAACCATGGCGCGGTCTTGTCCGAATTGGACCATCTCATTATCGCGTACCGTGCGCCAACCGCGTCCCACGCAAGACAGATAAATGGCTTCCAACAAATTGGTTTTACCTTGCGCGTTCGGACCCACCAAAACATTAATCCCCGCATCTAATTCCAGAGCAGAGTGGGTATGATTCCGAAAATTATCAACCACCAAATTGGTAATCCGCATATTATTAATAGCATACAAAAAAAACCGCAGCAACGCCACGGTTTTTTCGGCTAAATTTTTTAATTAATTATTTAGCAGCTTTTGCTTTTGTAGCTTTCTTTGCAGGAGCTTTTTCTTCTGCTGGAGCTTCAACAGCTGGTTGTTCAACTGGAGCAGCTTTTGCAGGAACAGTTGCCATTTCGATGAAACGAGTTACACCTTTAACCAATGGATGTAAAGCGAAAACGATGAATGGAATCCACAATTGATATAAAGATTCCAAACCAGCAACACCGCCCAAGAACAAAGAGCTATCTTGGAATGATGCAGTAATGATGTAAGCCAACATAGCGATTGTTGCAACACCACCCATCAACATGTAAACCAAGCTAACTGCTTTTTTGCTTGCAGTTACTGATTTAACAATAGCAATGGCGATCATGCCCAAGAAGAATGCAAAAGTCGCAATTAATGTTGCAATTAAACGGAAATTAAGCATTGCAGAAAATGAAACACCTACAGTGTAGAAATTTACCCATGCAACAACAGCAAGCACACCACCTACTAAGTAAAGGAGTGCTATAGAAAGTCGCGACCAGTTCTTACGAATAAAATCCATGACTTATCTCCTTTTAATTTGGGCGTATCCCAAAAAATTTTTACATAAAGTAAATCTAGTTTAGTATACCCAAGGATTAGCTTTACCACAAGTCATTTTTCACAAATTGAAACACTATTTTTAGTATTTGACACCGACAGCAGGCCATGTGTTAAGCTGAAACAAATGCAAAATCACAGCTTTACATTACCCGATTTTAAAAACAGTATTGTCAATGTTGCCGCTTCCATGTCCCAGTTTTTGGGCAATCAACCGCAACACAAAACTTTGCCCGCATTAACCGCAAAGCTGGACCACCAATTTCGCAACGTTATTTTCTTAGTTATTGATGGTATGGGCGAAAAAATTCTTGAAAAAAATTTACCTGCCAAGAGTTTTCTGCGCCGACACCAAATCGCAACCGTAACTTCGGTCTTTCCATCGACAACCGCGGCCGCCACAACTTCATTGGTCAGCGCCTTAACGCCCGCCGCACATGGTTGGTTGGCATGGACCTTGGATTTTAATGGAGCAGTGGTCGAATTATTCCGCAGCCGCAACCTTTACACAAAAACATATCTAAACGACCGCGATTTTGTCCGTAAAACCTTATCATATCCAACTTTTTGGTCGTCTAAAACGCTCTCACGCAGAATTTTTACCTGTATGCCAGAAATTTCCTACAAATATCCAATCCCAAATCAAATTCTATATCAATCATCACGCGAAATGTGGCATAAATTGCATCAAACTTGCAAGACACCAGAACCGAAATTTATTTACACATACTTCCCAGAATTAGATTCTTTAATGCATCACCATGGAACTCAATCAAACAAAGTCCGCCAGTTTTTGCAAAAACTTGACCGCAAAATTGCAACTTTTGCCCGCCGCCATCCCGATACGCAATTAGTTATTACCGCCGACCACGGACAAATTGATGTTAAAGGTTACGCTTATATTTGTCACGATACAGAATTGCAAAATTGCCTAGCACATCCGCCCGCTTGGGATTTCCGTGCTACCAGTTTTTCCGTTAAACCCGGCCATGAAAAACAATTTTTACAGGCTTTCCAAAAATACGCTGCCGACTTTGTTTTATATCCATTCCAAGACTTAATCGAACAAGGTTTATTCGGCGATTTTTCACAACATCCACAAAACCGCCAATACTGCGGCGATTACTTGGCCATCGGCACGGATACCAATAAAATTATGGTACTGCAACATCCTGGCAATCCAAAAAAATTACACCGCGGCAGCCATTCCGGCATGACCCCGGAAGAAATGTTGGTCCCCGTGATTGTGGCAACGGGGAAGGAGTAACCCATGCCCGAATTACCCGAAGTCGAAACCGTACGCGCCGTCTTATTACCCTTGGTGGTTGGGCAAAAAATTTCCGCAACCAAAGTCAACCTGCCCAAAATTTTGGTCAATATTACACCTGCCGACTTCGCGCAAAATTTAATTGGGCAAACCATCACCAAGTTCACGCGACGCGGCAAATTTTTAACTTTACATTTAGACAGCGGGGCATCCGTCGTCATTCATTTTCGCATGACCGGCACCTTGACCATCGAAGAACCAAACACACCATGCGACAAACATACCCACATCATTTTAACTTTCGCCAATCAACAACAACTGCGCTTTATTGATTCTCGCGGTTTTGGTCATTGGTGGTATTTTGAAGCAGGGCAAACCGACACCAGCGGACAATTATTACTTGGCCCCGAACCCGACCAAATCACTTTTGACTATCTCAAAGCAAAACTAACCAAACGGCAAACGGCTTTAAAAACTTTACTTTTGGACCAACATATCGTAGCCGGTATCGGCAATATTTACGCCGATGAAATTTGTTTTCGCACGCAAATCCGACCAACTCGCCGCGGCGCCAGCTTGTCTGATACAGAATTACAACGTTTACTTGATACAATTCCCGCAGTAATCCATGAATTTATCCAAATTCACCGCGTACCTTTTGCCGTTTACCGCCAATCCAAAGGCACCAGCTACCAAAAAGATACACACCGCGCCGTCTACGGACGGAAAGGGCAACCATGTCAAAAATGCGGACACCCATTACAAGGCACCCGCATCGGACAACGTAGTTCAGTTTTTTGCGAACATTGTCAAAAATAATTACTTTTGCTTGTCAATTTTTTCAAAGAAAGCTAACCCCACGCAATTTGGACCACCATGCGCACCCACAATCGGACCAATTTCACGCTTTTCGGTAAAATTAAACTTGAAAACTTGCTTGAAATCTTCCGCTTTTGCGCTGTTGTGAATGTGACCGTAATAAATCGGCATGGTTTCATCCACATTTTGTGTTAAACGGGTCATGTGACGTTTGGCTAAATTATAACCAATTCCTTTTCCCACCATTTGCAATTTTTTATTTACCACACCAATAATTGGTTTTAAGTGCAACGTATCCGCCAAGAAACCCTTCATAAAACTGATGCGCCCACCTTTCACCAAATATTTGGTCGTATCCGCAATAAAATAAATGCGCACGCGTTCGCGTAATTTTTCTAGCGCAGTGGTCAACTCGTCCAAAGTCACACCAGCATCAATCAATTTTTTCGCTTCCATGGCCAATGCATAGTAAGCCAAAGTAAATGTTTGCGAATCAAAAATCACTAAATTAGGGGAGTTCAACTCGGCCGCGGCTTGCGTTAAACTGTTAAAAGTTCCCGAAAGACCACTCGAAACCGACATCACAAAAACTTGGTCGCCGGCATCTAACAATGGTTTAATTACTTGCACATAATCATGCGCATTAATTTGCATGGTTTTGGGTGCGGCCTTGGCTTTCGGTAATAATTCGTAAAAAGTGTCATTGTCCAAATTTTCGCCCGCTAAGTATTCCTTATCATCAATCATCATGCGCATCGGCATGGAGATAATTCCCATTTTTGCGGCTTCGGCTGTCCCAATTTCACAGGTACAGTCTACAATTAATCGAATCATACCTTAAACATAGCACAGTTCGCCACAAATATGCTAACGAAAAACTCTTTAACTTTAATTATTGACACGAATTGCACCGTTATCGCACTTGTTACCCCAAGAATCAATCAATTTATTGTCGCGATAAACACACATAATTTCACAATGGTTCGCACATTTCGGACATTCGAAACCTTTGGTCTTAAAATCCAAAGCCGTGATATTAAAATTGAAATCGCGTTCAATCCCGGATTTTTTCGCCAAAATTGCCACACCAAACGCAC
>JAZSQY010000012.1:0-14547 GCA_045538225.1 Clostridia bacterium
ACACAAAAAGGGAAAAAACGCATACACTCCGCAAAAATTTTAGATTGCGTTTTTCTTACTCTGCTTTTGCACATTTAATACCACGCCAATTGCCATCATGAAAACCATCAAACTGGTACCGCCAAAAGAAATGAACGGCAAAGGTAACCCCGTCGGCGGAATACAACCTGTGGCCACCGCAAAATTTAAACTGGTCTGTACCATAATTACCGTCGCAATTCCAAAACAAAGATACCTACCAAAGCAATTGGGACACTGACAACCGATTCTAAAAATACGATAAATAATCCACGCAAAAACAGCAAACAAAGCTAAACACCCAACAAACCCAAATTCTTCGGCAATAATCGCAAAAATAAAATCACTTTCCGAAAACGGTAAGAACATATGCTTTTGAACACTGTTACCATAACCAACACCCCAAAAACCACCGTTGGCAATCGCATATAAACTTTCAATTAATTGAAAGCCCTCATCTTTGGGATTCGCCCATGGGTCAATAAATGCGGATAAGCGTTTTAAACGATACGGTTCCGCGACCAACATAACGACCGCTGCGGCCAAAGCTGGCAACAAAATTAAAGCCATTGTTTTCAAACGCACACCACATAAAAACAACATAACTAACATAATTACACCAACCGTAATTGTAATTGACATATTAGGTTCTAAAATAATCAATAAACACATGGTTCCACCTGCAGCTAATACCGCTAGAATTTGCCACCAACGCGGTTGCTTAACCCGCTCTTTAATTTCAAAAGTTTCGCCAGTTTGGAATTTCCCCGCAAAAATTCGTGCTGCAAAAATCACCAATGCAAACTTCGCAATCTCGCTGGGTTGCAAAGAAAAACTGCCAATCCCAATCCAACGTGTAGCACCTAATTTGGAAATACTAATGCCCGGAATAAATACTGCAATCAATAAAAAGACTGCCACCGCAAAAACAATAAAAGCTGTTTTTTGTAACCAGCGAAAATCTATAAAGTACATAATACCCAAACCAATAAAACCTAAAACCAACCCAATTAATTGCTTTACCGTGTAATAAAAAGGATCGTCATAATAATATTTCGCATTGTAATTGGACGCAGAATATATCATAAAAATTCCAAAAATTACTAAACCCAAAACCACAATTAGCAACTTTAAATCTAAATAACGCGGCGTTACTTTTTGGATAATACCAGTAATTTTGGACACATTCAAACTTCTTGGTGAACGTTGCTTTTTCACCTTTTTACGACGAACATGTTTATGACGTACTGGCGCATCCGCAACCGTAAGCATAAACTATGTTTACGATAAACTGGAAGGATTTATCTCAAAAAAAATTTTGACTTGGCGTGCCAAAGGTTGTTCTTCGATTTTTTTAATAACAGAATCCATATAATTGATAGTGTCATCTACCAAATCCTGTTTAATTCGTGCTAAAATTTGATAGCGGAATTTATTTTGTAAACGGCCATAAGGACACTTCATCGCACCCAAATAAATGAACGCTTGTTGCTCACTGTCATAAGCTCGCAACGGTTCCATCATACGTTTAATAATTTCAATAATTTTGGTATCAACCGTACCAGAAACCAAGACACGCACAATGGTTGCGTAAGGTGGATATTTGGTCGCTTGACGAGCGGCAATTTCCCTTTGATAAAATCCGTTATAATCATAATTTTGAATAAATTTATAGACGTAATGATTTGGCATATATGTTTGTAAAAAGACTTTTCCCGCACAATCCACTTCACGTCCCGCTCTTCCTGCTACCTGCGTTAATAAAGCAAAAGTACGTTCGGCTGAACGATAATCCGCCACAAATCCACCATCAGCATTGACAATTGCCACAAAACTAACTTTAGGGAAATGATGTCCTTTTGCAATCATTTGTGTACCAACCAAAATAGACGGAGTTCTGTTCGCAAACTCTTCCAAAATTTTTATCAACGCACCTTTGGCTTGCGTATTATCTGTATCCATACGCAAAACTGGAACAGTTAATCCGGCTTGTCCTAGCATCTTCTCTAATTCAGAGCAAATCTTCTGTGTACCCATAGCACCGTGTTTAATGTAGGTACTTCCACATTGCGGACACCGAGACGGAAAAGGTAACCGCGCGGCACAATAATGACATTTTAACTGTTCATCATCTTTGTGATAAACCATAGAAACATCACAGTTTTCGCACTTTGCATTCCATCCACATTGTAAACAGCGCACTGTTTGCGAATACCCGCGTCTGTTCAAAAATATCATGGCAGAATTTCCATTTTGTAAGGTTTTTAATAATTCGGACAAAACTTCAGTCCCAAAAATTCCGCCATTACCTGAACGGATTTCATGAGCCATATCCACAATTTCAATTTTTGGCAACGGAACATTATTTACGCGTTTTGGTAACTCTAACAAAGCATATTGACCTTGTTGTGCCAAATAAAAACTTTGCACCGACGGCGTCGCTGAGCCCAAAACCACAGGACAATGATGCCATTGACCACGCATGATTGCAATATCATGTGTCAAATAACGCGGATTACTGTCACTTTGATAACTGCCATCATGTTCTTCGTCTATAATGATAGCCCCAATATTTTCTAATGGAGCAAATACCGCGGAGCGCGCACCAATAACAATTCGCGCTGTACCGTCATTGATACGTAACCACTCATCGAAACGCTCACCGCCATATAATTTACTGTGCAACATGGCAACAATATCACCAAACCGCGCTTTGAAATTTGACAAAACTTGCGGGGTTAATCCAATCTCAGGCACCAAGACCAAAGCAGTTCTCCCAGCGGCCAAAACCTTTTCAATGATATTCATATAAACTTCGGTTTTACCGCTCCCGGTCACACCTTTCAATAAAAAAACTTTTTCCGGTTGCGTTAATACCGTATCCACGCAAAATTGTTGTTGCGGATTTAAAACAACTTTTTTATCCGATCTATCCATACTCATGGGTATACGGCGTTTCCCATTGCGCTTAGGTTTTCCGGTACGAACCACACTTGGCACAAATAACTTTAAAACATCGATTGCTCGCAACTTAAACTTCTCATAAATCTGCGGCAACAAATCCAATAATTCAGTTTTAATGACAAAATCAGTCGCTAACCCATGGACCGGCTTTAACATTTCCGGCTGTACATCCGTAAAATCACAAACATTAATAACAAAACCAACGATTTCGCGTTTTCCAAACGGAACCAAAACGCAAGAACCGCGTACAATATCCAAATCTTGTGGAATTATATAATCCCACGCAACATTATCATTTAAAACCGCATCAATAACAACTTTGGCATATTTCATCATTATTAAGCACGTGAACTTTGGTTAACGGTAGTCGTCGGTAGAATTTTACCATCAACAATTTCACGCATAGCATAAGAAATTTGCTTTTCCTTACCAGCAACTTGACCAGCATTACGAGTAATTAAATCTTTAGCACGTTTCGAAACCATTGTAGCCAAAACATACTTGTTTTGTTCGGCTCTTGAAATACAATCTTCAATTTTAGGATATATCATAATTTTCATTATAACATCAAATTACAAAGCCACCAAACCAATTTTATCGATTTTTAATTAATACATAGAAATTTCGTCTTTATCATTGCGCAAGCCTTTAAAAGTTGGAAAACGCAAGGAATAACCATTGTCTTTTTGATTTTGCGAAAGTTCAAAATAGCCCACCTCTATAATATGACCAACAATTTTTTCTGGATTTGCAAAAAATTCTTCACGTTCTTCTTTTTGAAAACCACTACCAACTTTACAAGTGTATTTTTTATTATCAGGCGCAATAAATTCAACAATCACGGCACCCAATTTCCCCTTATTCGCGCCCGTTCCTTCTTCCCATTCCAAAACGCGAACATCGGCAGTATTAAATCTTTTAACTTTTAATAAATTTTTTGTTCTTTTACATTCATAAGGCGCATCGGCAATATTGACCATTACGCCTTCACGGCCTTTATCTGTATATTCGTCACAAAGTATATCAATTTGTTTGATATCTTCGCCCGCATACAAAATTGGAACTTCTTTAATATGTGGCAATGATAATCGAGTCAACGCTTCACGTAAACAAGCTTTTCGCTCTTCACAAGGAATACTACAACCACCGTTTAACAAATCTTTTTTGGGTAAAGCATCAAACACATTATAAATTAACCCAGTCTTATTTCCATCTTTGGCTGTCACTTTCACAGTTAAACGATACAAATCCGCACTGTTAATCGGCTCATCAACAGCTAACAACAATTCGCCATCATAAACCATTTTAGGATCAAGTTGTTTAACTTCTTGTGTTAATTCAATCATGTCATGAAAAGGTTTTCCCGCACGCGAAAAAAAGGACGGTTCACCCACCTCGTTAAAAATCAACATACAACGTACGCCGTCAAGTTTTTCGGTAATAATAAAACTTTTACCTTCGACAAAAGCCGTATTTTCGACATACTTTTCCGCTAACATGACATCAAACGCGGGAATGAAACCCGCACCAAAAACTTTGTTCAAGGTTTTCTCACTTGCACCCAAAGTTAAGTCTTTTTTGATCAAACCATGTACTAAAAAAGCATGTTCTTCACTTAAATCCGCAGTAAAATGCTTTAAAACAGCAATATCCTCATCACGGCCCGTATTATGCTTTTTAAAGTACTCCAACAAACTGGCTAAAGATGTACAACCTTGTCCTTTTAAAGTCACATTCTTTGTTAATTTTCTTTCACTGATTCCAGTTACAACAAATGGATTAAATAAAAACTGCAAGATACTTTTTATTGCAGCGCTATCTTGATAATCTTTTAAAATAGCTTCTTTATCTAAACGCGAAGTCGTCCCTGTAATTTTAAGATAAAAATTTGCAAACTCTTTTATATCGTTCATGCTTGATAAATAATCCTACCGCATTCATCACAAGTTGCCCAACCATTGGTATTTATTTTGTTTACCATGGCTACCGGCACATCCATAATACACCCTTGACAACGATTATCCGCAGTCAATGGCACAACAACATCTTTGGCATCAAACCCTTTACTTTTACGCACAGCTTGATACTTGGCCAACAATTTTTCATCTACGCCATTTACTTTTTCAGTAAATTGCTTTTCTAAATCTTGAATTTTGGGCGCCGCAGCAGCTTTCGCTTCTTCGTACATTTTGGTCATGTTTTTCAGCATTTGCGTCGCTTTCATGACATCAGCAGCAGTTTTCTTAAATGTCGCTGTTTTTTGCCCGATCAAACGTTCGATATCGGCCAATTGACCTTCCGAACGAGTTAATTCAGATAAAAAATTATTATAACTTTCTAAATCTTCACTTTGCGAACCATTGGCTTTATCAACTTGCGCCAAAGTATCTGCTACTATTTTCGCAATCTTTTGATATTTTTCTTCCAAAATTTTTGCTTCTTCTTCTAAACTCAATAAACAAACTTTAGAATCATTAATCATTTTAGTGGTTTTATCCAATTCCAACTTGATTTTTCCTTTTTCCAAGTTTTGCACTAATTGTAAACGCTCTTTATCAATCTTTTGTGCATCTAACAACTTTTCGATATTTTCATTCATAAAACCAGCCTACCATATTTCACAATTTTAAGCAATCATTACATTTTACTTAAAAAAAAAGCCAACATTACTTAGACATTTCTGAACTATTTTGTGTTTGAATATTATGTTGCTTTATTTTGTTGATATACCTGGTTAAAGCATTAACATTTTTTACACCTTGTGTTTTCATAAATTTTGGGGAAACAACTAATGCTTCTTCAAGGAAGCCATTTTTATCATGATTTGAATAATATGTAGGAACAACCTTACCACTGGCTAACTCAATCGTTTTAGCTTTACCAGTACCTTTTGGGTTAAGTTCTTTGGGCAAATCGTCATAATTAACAATTGTCCATCTTAATGGATGTATTTCAAATCGGTCACCTATTTCATCAGCTTCCTCAATAGCATATCTACGACCATCTTTTGTTTCAACTTCGGTATACCCAACATAGGTTTTTTGTGTGGGTTTTGCATGCATTCCACCAAGTGTAAATGGAGAACTGTCAACACGTATAGCTGCGTAGGTTTTTTTTAATGGATAACAACCAAATTGTAGAGTATAATATTCGGCAGGTAAAACTCTACAAATATCACCGAAAAAAAAGAAAGGTTCAATTTTGGCAAAATTTGGTGCTATTTTCTGTGCCTTAACAATCGCTTCTAAATCAAGTGAAATTCTAAACGTTCTAGGAAACCTTTCACGTAAATTAGTAAGGAACGTAGAAATTTCCAAACCGCTTTCTTTAGTCAGAGGAAAATATTCATAATCAAAAAGATTACCTGTTTTATTAGGTACCATAAATTTACGTAAATCTAACCTTTGTTCAATTTGTGGTTTTTGTTTTAATAACTTATTTTTTACAAAAGTTTTCAGGCGCATAAAAAACTTCTCCTTCAAAGGAAATAATAACATAGCGTTAATTAATTTTCAATAGGAATAATAAAAAACTTGCTGTATAATCAAATTATGGAAAAAATTTTTAAGCCATCAAAAAGTGAAATGCGCGCCTTGAAATTACTTAATTCAGCGTATACAAATGTCTTGTCAATTGGCATTAGTACTGGTGGGTCAGCAGAAATCAATATGGCAAGAAGATGCCCCAATGCTAAAATTATTGCTACGACCATTGATGAAAAAGGCTTAAAATTTTCTAACGAAAAAATTTCCAAATATCCAGAATCGTCCAGAATCCAAACCAAAATTGAAGATGTATCTAAACCTATGCCATACAACGATAATACTTTTGATTTTGTGTATGCAAGACTTGTTTTACATTATTTAAATAAACAACAATTAAGTGATGCACTAAACGAAATTTACAGGGTGCTAAAACCTCATGGTTTATTATTTATTGTGGCAAGAAATAATAAAGAATGGGAATTAAAGAAACCAGAGTTTATTATTTCTTATGACAAAAACACCAACATGACAACCTATTATGAACAATGGAAAAAAGAAAAAATTCAAACTAGACAGTTTTTATCGCAAGAGCAATTAAAAGCCGTATTATCAAACCATAATTTTAGGCTTTGTAGTACTAAAGATTATCGAGAATATCTTTTTACCGATTACGAGAGAACCAACAAAAACAAATCTAAAAAACCAAACTATTTAACCGAAATTGTTGCTACAAAATTGTAATTGTGTAATAAAACGTAATTAGTTAATAGACTAAACAAAAAAAAACTCTATCATATGTTAGAGCTCTTTTATTTGTCTTCCACCAAAAGCTTTTAATTATGATTATTGTAATCTTTCAAACGGACCGTACGACTTGGGTTACGCAATTTGCGCAATGCTTTGGCTTCAATCTGACGAATACGTTCACGTGTAACTTTAAACAAATGCCCAACTTCTTCCAAAGTACGCGGACGACCATCATCAAGACCATAACGCAAACGAATAACTTTTTGTTCACGTGGAGTTAATGATGCCAACACTGATAACAATTGCGCTTTCAACCCTTTCTTATAAGCCTCTTCTTCCGGTAACATTACGGTTGTATCCGCAATTGTATCCATGATGGTTCCATCACCTTCATCACCCAATGGTGAATCAATACTGGTCGTATCTTGACTAATACGGCGGATTTCTTCAATTTTATCCTCACTAACTTCCATACGTTCCGCCAATTCAGCCGTACTTGGTTCACGCCCTAATTCTTGTTGTAAAACCTTAGTCGTCTTTAATAAACGGTTAATCGTTTCCACCATATGCACGGGCAAACGCACAATACGACTTTGGTCCGCCATCGCACGCGTAATCGATTGACGAATCCACCATGTCGCATAGGTCGAAAAACGGAAACCCTTACTGTAATCAAACTTATCTACGGCCTTCATTAAACCCAGGTTGCCTTCTTGTATCAAATCAAGCAATTTTAAAGGCGTACGATCAACGTACCTCTTCGCAATATGTACAACCAAACGCAAGTTGCTTTGGTTCAAAATTTGCTTCGCTTCTGGATCACCCCCAGCCATACGTTTTGCAATCTCAACTTCTTCTTCCGCCGTCAATAATTTATAACGCCCAATATCACGTAAATAAATTTTAATTGGGTCATCAACCGAAGCTTCCGAAATTAATTTTTCAATTGCATCAACACGCATTTTTTCGTCTTCGTTAACTTTCTTAATTGTAATCCCAGCAACAGACAAAATTTGTTTAGCTTTCTCTACATCAACGGCCGTAGCATCATGTTCAATCAAAGCCATTGTTAAATTATCTTCGTTAATTTCACGGTTTTTCCCTAATTCCAAGAAACGTTTAACTAAAGCATTAATTTCCGGACGCAACACATCGCTGGAAGTTGATTCATTGCTTGGATTCGCACCGTCCAACTTCATCGATACTTGTTTTACTTTTGCTTCACTTTTAGTTTCCGTTTTAGTCACGGTTTTCCCTGTTTTTTCAACTACAGATTTGTTTACCGGCGTAACCGCGCTCTTAATAACAGGTTTAATTTCTTTCGCAGCCTTATCAGTTTTAACAGAGGATTTAGTCGCTTTCGCAGTCTTTTCATTCTTTGCGGGTGCCGATTTCGCTTCGGCACTTTTAGCACTTTTCTTGACAGCAGTTTTAGCTTTTGCATCAGTTTTTGCAACTTTTACGTCTTTAATAACTTTGGTTGCTTTTTCTGTTTTCGTAGCAGTTTTTTTCTCTGCTTGCACTTTTTTTTGTTTTGTATCTTTAATTTCGTTTGCTGCCATCTTATTTTTCCTCCAAATGCTGCTTTAGCAATTTATCTTTTTCTAAATTTTTAATTTGCAATGTGATTGCCTGGTACTTTGCCATATCGTCTTTTACCTTCTCGCGTTCTTGCATTAAATAAGCAATTCGCAATTCGATAAAACACTGTTTCCATTCGATAGACTGTTCTTGCGGTGTTAATGAAGTATCAATAATCCGCAACGGCGCAATTTCTTGCAATTCTGTTTCATTTAATTTATCATCAATTTCGTTTAATTTCAAGTTCTGTTCGTAAATTTTTTGGAAAAGTTTATTCGAAAAGACAATTTCAGTACTGCCAACTTCAACATATGGCTGGTCATGCAAAATCCCTTTAACTACAACCCTTTCCGCACCGACTAAACCACCCGTCGTTTTTATACCCGTCTTGTGGTTGTTATGTACATAATTACTACTAGATGTTGTGGTGTTTACACTTTCCTTCCCTAACCTAGCAATCTTCATATCAATAGTGTTACGAATAACCTCTTTTTCAACACCTAAATTATCTGCCACATCTTTTAAATACAATTCACGTTCCGCGGGGCTTGAAATTTGGGACAAAAGCTCAACAACTTGATTCAAATATGCGGTTTTACCAGTCTTACTCGTTAAATCATTATGTTTTTTTACATATTCCAATTTAAACTCAAAACCACCAATACTTTTATCAATCATTTTTTGCATTTCCGCGGCGCCATATTTATTCAAAAAATCGTCTGGATCTTGTCCAGCAGGCAAAATTATAACCTTAACCGTCAAACCTGCTTCCTGTAATGTGTCGATCGATTTCAAAGTTGCATTTTGCCCCGCATTATCACCATCCAGACACAAATAAACCAATTGACTAAAACGTTTGATTACCCCAGCATGAAATTTCGTTAACGCCGTCCCCATACAAGCCACCGTATTAACAAATCCATGCTTAATCATGGCAATTTCATCAACGTTTCCTTCAACAACTATCACACCGTTTGAATGCTTACCACGACTTAAATCTTTCATCACATCCACGCCATAAACAATATTACTTTTATTGAAAACGGGTGTTTCCGAAGTATTTTTATACTTCGCCAGATTTTCGTCCTTTTTAATTGTACGCCCTGTAAAGCCAATACAATTACCATACACATCATGAATCGCAAAAGTAATTCTTTCAAATTGCGCATCCCATACTCTTTTAGCATCATCACGCGCAGCAACAATACCCGCTTCACGCATCATTTCTTCACTTATACCATGTTGCTTTAGCTCATCAACCACACCCTGCCAACTATCACTATAACCAATATGGAATTTTTTAATTAAATCATCGTCAATACCACGCTTATGTAAATAATCCAATGCATCTTTATTTTTCGCCAAATACAAGTTACGACAATAAAAATCACGAGCCAACATCAAAGCTTGGTATATTCTTTCACGTTTTTGCCGAGCACGTAACCATGCACCATTGTCTTCATTTTGCGGTATTTCAATATTTGCTCTTTTCGCCAACATTGCCACAGCCTCTGGCCAAGACAAATTTTCCATTTTCATAACAAACTTAAAAACATTACCACTTTCATGACAACCATAACAATAATAAAATTGTTTCGGCGCACTAATCGCAAAACTCGGTGTTTTTTCACTGTGAAAAGGACAACACGCCCAAAAATCTTGACCCTTTTGACGCAACGGCAAATAATTTCTCGCTATTTCAACGATATTGCTTGCATTACGCACTTTATCAAGAAATTCTGGAGTATATCCCTTGTTTTGCATATGCTTATATATACGATATAAACAACAAAAATCCTAAAAAATAATACACACAGCCACAGCAGTTGTTGCAGTATGACTAATGGACAACACGGCTTGTCCATTATTGACATAATATGGTTGCCCATTTTCATGATGCCCGATCTCAATTTCAGGCAATTCACTTTTCACAATTCCAGTCCCCATCGCCTTAAAATACGCTTCCTTTGCCGCAAACAACCCAGCCACAGTCGACAAGTCACCTTTTTTTTGACTAATATACCTTAACTCTTTTTCACTAAAAATTTTATTACTCAACAATCCCCCAACGCGGTCACACTCTACAATATCAATCCCAATATTCATTTATGACCTCCACACACGCATCATAAGCAATTCCCTTGCCCAACAACCAACGAAACAACTTACTTTTATTTTCGGGCGACTTCTCTTTACTTCGCATATACTTATTAACACAATTCATCGCAAAATCATACTGATTTTCAATTACACTGACAGCTTGTTCAATCAATGATGCTTCTACCCCATTAACGCGCAATTTATTGCGAATCATTCCCACGCCCATTTTTTCTCGCTTAGCTTCGACATACATACGAGCATAATCTTCATCGTTAATCAAATTATATTCTTTTAAACGAGCAATGTCCGTATCAATCATTGCTTGATCATTTGTTTTTCGCGCATACCATTGCCTTACCTGCTTCTCCGTTTTAGGCATATTTAAAATATACGCAACAGCACGCTCATACAAACTTACGGGTGTCTTAGAAACCGTCGCCATAACCATTTCCATCATCACTAACTATCGGATCATCATCCGTAAGACTATCTAACTTAGCAAACCTAGCCCCATCTTGAACATATGCCCCAGTTTCCAATGTTGAAACTTCATCCTGCGCCGCATGAAAGGTAGCAATTTCGTCATCATCATTATCACGTAGCGACGCAAAACTATTTAATTCGTCCGCAGCAACCGCCGCATCAGCAGCTTTTCTTCGCTCCATCTCCTCAAAAGTAATGTTATTTTTTCGCATATATTCACGTTTTTCTTGTCGTTCACGCAACATTTCAGTAAATCGATTAGAATATACCTTTTCTTCTTTTTCCTGTTCCTCTACTTTTTCCTCTTGTTTACGTTTGTAAACTGGAGTTTTCATATTGTAAATAATTTTACCAAATATTTCTTTTAGCGATTTCTTTTCCTTTGAAGCATAAGCTTCAGGATTTTTTATACGAGCAATTCGTTCATTTTCGCGATAAACACGCGCTTCATTAAAGCGAACAATCATTAACGGAACGAGATAAGCTAACGCCGCCCCAAGAGCCAGCAAACCACCAAAAACCATAAAAATTACCCAAAATTGCGATAAATTAACACCAGAACGAGTATAAGAATTATCAATTATAAACTGACCAATAACTTGCCCCCCTGTACTGGATGCAAATTGCACTATATAAACATCATTTTCAAACGGTTGCATAAACCGTAACTCAATACGGTTATTATGATAACGGTCCCTTAACTTTTCAATATTGCCACTATACACTTTACCAGAAACTGTTTTTACAACAATATTTGCAAACATAGATTCACTGCTTACAGCACTATCATAGGTAAGGTGTCCATAGCTCACCCCAGTTGACAACTCCTTAGTCGATTGACTTGATAAATCCGGTTTTGCCGCCCCTTCGTTATAAGTAATGTTCAAAGCCAAGGTTAAATTACTACCCCCGGCAAAATTATTAATACTACGCGCACCGGTATCATTCGTCACATCCACAAAAGTCCAGTCTCCGGCATATAACACTTGAAAAATTTCCGAAATACCATAATTCGGCTCCGTACAAGCAACCCCGTACAAAGCCGCCGGTGCCGACTCCCGCAAAAACCAACTGACGCTATCAAAAGAAGATTCTACCCAAAAATTTTTCAATTTTTTACAATCTTCACATTCTTCATCTTCTTCACATTTTTCACATTTTTCATACGTTAATTCTCGCCAGGAGTCACCCTGCATAATCATTGCCTTAAATTCAGGATAAAAATTCGGCTTATCTGACCGCAAATTTTCGGTACCAATTGTGCCTTGATAAATATTTGACACAGAATTTGAGGATAATTTTTCAGGTCGTGTCAAAAATACACCGGGTCTTGAAGATTCCGCAAAATTTTGAGACACCATCACATCATACACAGCCTTTGATGCAAGGCCTTCACTGATACCGGATACTACTTTTATATTCGAATTTTGTGGGATAAAAACACTAAAAAGTAATACCATACAAGCAAGCATTAAGACAGAAATTACTTTTTTACGTAATTGATTCAATACTCCCCCAATAACAGGTAAATTATAACTTAATTATGTGGATTCCGCAAATAAATATTACCTAAACAAAACGTTATTAAAAAGCCGCATTGCCTTCATCCGTATCCAAATGAACAATCGGAAAATCAACATTTGATTCACGCACCACAACATTATGGAAAGTCGTTTTACGCACATCACCTACCGTAATTTCAATGTTTTGTCCGTTTGACAATCCATGCTTTTCCATATCCGACTTGCCAATATGAATATGACGCAAAGCAATAACCATACCCTCTTTCAGTTCTAACGTCCCAGCCGACCCAATTAAAGTCACAGGCACCGAACCTTCCAAATCCCCACTCATCCGCACAGGAACATTTTTAACACCCAAGGTAAAACTATCTGTCAAAGATATTTCCACCTGTGTTTTATCACGCCACGGCCCTAAAACAACAACTCTTTCTAAATTGCGTTTTGGCCCCACAATGGTAACAGTTTTATCCGACTTAAATTCGCCTTTCACGCTTAAGTCTTTTAAATTTTGCATTACTGCATCAGCACCGAACAAAGTTTCAAAATCAGCTTTCGATAAATGAACGTGCCTTGCAGAAATTTCTACTTTATAATCATTTGCATTTAATCCCATAATTTCACTCTAACAAAAAAACCGTAATTCATCAAACAAAATTCACAAACAACACAAATTACATCATAGAAGATATCATGTGTGGAATTTTCGGCTGTATCAGTCAGCACCCCCAAAACTTAATTGACAAGACCTTACAAGGCTTAAAGATTCTGGAATATCGCGGCTACGACAGCGCCGGTATTACGTATCGAATTAACAAAACCCAAAGTAATATACCAGCATTAAAGACAATAAAATCCGTTGGTGATATCGACGAGTTAACCCAAAAAGTAAAAAACCGTCCAACGACCACCTTATGCCTTGGTCATACCCGCTGGGCAACTAACGGAGCGGTAAGCGCAAACAACTCGCACCCGCATCTGTCATTTGACGGCACCATAGCCGTAGTTCATAATGGCATTATTGAAAATTATTCGGAATGTTGCGACCTATTAAAAGCAAATAACATTAAACTAAAAACACCGGTCGATACCGAGGCTATCCCCAATATATTGTATTTATTACATGATAATAAACACAATATACACAAATATTTACAAGGGCAGTATGTTTTTTGCGCAACAGACATATACAGCAAAAATCTTTTCTTAGCCAAAAAAGGCAACCTACCATTATACATCGGACGCGACCAAAACACCATTTATGTAACAAGTGACACACTGGCACTACCCCAAACAACCACTGAAATAATTACAATGGATAACCTAGATACATGCGAAATTTACCACGACAACTTACTCTTTTTCAATAATGGACATCCTATTCAAAAAAACTGGACGCAATTTAACCAATCGTTTATCGCCAGCGATAAAAATGGCTTTTCCACTTATATGGAAAAAGAAATCAACGAAATTCCGGATATCATGCAACGCATTATTTCTTCATATTCCACAGATAAAACCATACTTCAACAAATTCAAGCATTACGCGCACAAATCAAAAATTATAATTGTATCCATATATGCGGTTGCGGAACCAGCTACCACGCTGCCCTTATTTTATCAAAAGTTTTTGAGAAAGAACTTCAAAT
>JAZSQY010000042.1:0-2150 GCA_045538225.1 Clostridia bacterium
GTTTTTTCGTCAGAACTACTTACAGCAGCACCATGACGTAATTTACGTTTACGTTCACGTGTTTTTTTGTTTAAGATGTGATTCTTATTTTTCATTGCACGTTTAACGTCATTTTTACGGGCTCTGAATCTTTTTTTTGCACCGCTATGCGTCTTCATCTTGGGCATAATCATTCTCTCCTTTATTTCTTTTTTTTCGGGGCTAACATTACCATAATATTAATGTTACGTCCTGGAACACCAGATTTTGCTACTGGGCTTTCAATGTCGGCGATATCTAACATTCTTTCAGCGAACTGTGATACAACAATAACACCTTTATCGGCTAATTGTGTTTTACGTCCACGAAGTCGATTAATACAAACTTTTACTTTATCTCCGTCCATAATACATTCACGAGCTTTGTTAAGTTTGAAAGCGATTTCGTTTTCTTGAATACCGATTGATAATTGAACCTCTTTAATATCAACCATATTCTTACGTTGTTCTTTACGTTGATTTTTTTCTTTTTTAATTTGTTCGTAACGGAACTTGGAATAGTCAATAATTTTCGCGACAGGTGGTTTCGAAGTTTCAGTAATTAAAACCAAATCCAACCCTGCTTCATCGGCCATCTTCAATGCCTGAGCTAAAGTGATGATTCCAATCATTTCATTGTTCGCACCAATAACCCTTAACTCTGGACAAGAAATTTCGCTGTTAATTTTCAATTCCTTAAAAATGTTAAATTACCTCCTTATAATGAAAAAAGAAGTGTTGATAACCACTTCTTAATACATTTCACAAAAAACTTTGGGGGTAATTTTTTGTTCAACCTTCAAACACGAATAATCGGCTAGTAAGGTGAGAAATGGTTATTTCTTCTTTTTTTCAATTATGATTATATCATATACCAAACAAATGTCAATAGTCAAATGAAATTTTGTTGTGATTTGTCAAACATTTTTCAGTAATTTTTTTACATTTTTACTATAAAAAAACACCCATCTTACAATAGGTGCCTTTTTGCAATTAACGCAAACCAAGTTCTTTTTTCAACTCACGGAAAGCGTTAAGGTCGTTTTTTTCCAAATAGTCTAACATACGTTTACGTTTACCCAACATTAATGTTAAACCGCGACGACTGTGTTTGTCTTGTTTGTGAACTTTCAAGTGTTCGGTCAAATCTGCGATGTGTTTAGATAACAATGCGATTTGAACTGCCGGACTACCAGTGTCTCCTTCCTTTTTACCAAATTTTTTTACGATTTCTGTAATTTCGTTTTGTGTCATTTTCTGTGACATTCTCCTTTTAGATTAAAGCCGTGTAAAAATATCTCAATCAAAACACCGCTATAATAGCAAATTATAACAAAAAAATATTGAAAAAGTCAACGATTACTTTTTATCTTTTTTAAACTTTTCCAACCACCACCAAGTTTTTGGTGATTTTGGAGCTTCTGGTTCTGGTTGTTTAAGATCTTCGGGTTGCAATTGTTCAACCTCGGTACGGACTGAAGCCTGATTTGGACTAAAACCAGACGCAATAATTAATACTTCTACACCATCTCCATATTTTGGATCAAAGTCAACACTCCATTTGATATTGCAGTTTTCGTGAACAAGGTTACTTGCCATGGTTACATAGTTAGAAACTTCTGACAATGGCAATGTATTATCACCTTTAATACACATAATCAAACGTGTTGCACCACTAATGCTGGTTTCAATTAACGGACTTGCAACCGCTTGTTTAATTGCTTCTAAAATACGATTTGGACCTTGTGCGCGACCAACACCCATATGCGCCAATCCCGCATTTTCCAAAACAACCTTGATATCTGCATAGTCAACGTTGACACAAGTTGGATTAACGATAACCTCTGACAATCCAATAACTGCTTGTTGTAACGCTTCATCAGCCATACGGAATGCATCAATGAAACTCGTTTTAACAGATGAGTGTTCAACCAATTTTTGATTCGGAACAACAACATAGGCATCAACACATTTTGCTAAATTTTCCAAACCAATTTCCGCATTCAACATACGGTGCTTACCTTCAAACTTAAATGGCTTAGTGACAACAGCAACTGTTAAAATTCCCATCTCTTTAGCAATTTGAGCAACAATTGGTGCGGCACCAGTACCAGTTCCGCCGCCCATACCGGC
>JAZSQY010000061.1:0-8736 GCA_045538225.1 Clostridia bacterium
TCTTCTGGGTTATCCGTATGGTATTTTCGGGTTTATATCATACAAAACAATTGCCGTTCCATACTGTTTTGTTCCATGGTTTAGTGCGCGATAGTCAAGGACGTAAGATGAGTAAATCATTGGGTAACGGTATTGACCCGATTGATATTATTGAACAGTATGGTTGTGACGTATTACGTTACTCGTTGTTATTTGGTTCCAGCTTGGACCGTGACCCAAACTACGGCGACGAAAAGATTACGAAGGCTCGTTACTTCATGAATAAAATTTGGAACGCAACTAAGTTTGTTTTAATGCACAAAGATAATGACTTGTTGATAACCGCTTTGGAAAGTTTCTTAAAATTGTTGCATCCGATTGCTCCGTACATTACCGAACAAATCTGGCATGAATTAGGACATGACACCGATTTGGCTTTTGAATCATTCCCAACGCCAGTAAAGGGTAAAAAACACTGGATGCAAGTTAGTTTAAATAAAATTATTCGAACTATTACGCGTCGTTATGAAAAATATGAATTTGGTATTGCTGCTAATGAATTGCAACAATGGTTCTGGACGGACTTCTGCGATAAATTTATTGAAGAATGTAAAGATAAACCTAAACCAAAGATTGAAAAAGTTGAGAAACCAATTGATGTCGGGACACAAGCTGCTTTCTATCGTGCGGAAATTGCGCGAGCAACTAAACTTTTGGGTAATCCAGGTTTTATGGCAAAAGCACCTGCCGCTTTGGTAAAAGAAGAACAAGAGAAACTTGCCAGGTTTAAGGAACTGTTATATAATTTGACTGGTGAACAATAAACGCAATACTTACTTTGTAGCCGATGAAATTACACGCAAGATTATTTTGCTGTTCATTTTCGAAAAAATGGAAATTCCGTTATCAGAAAATACTTTATCGGAAATAATTATGTCGAACCCAGATTTAATGTCTTACATGGATTATCGTGAGGCATTAGCAAAAATTGTTGATGTTAAATTGGTGGTAGCAAAAACAGTATCGGGAGATTTGATGTATCAATTGGCGAAAGATGGTCGCGATTGTTTGGCACATTTTTGGACTAAAATTCCGGCGTCAATTCGTGAAAGTATTATCAAGTATGCCGACGAAAACAAGTTGCGCATGAAGCGTAGTCAAGAGTATCGCATTGATTATTATAAAAACACTGATGGCACTCAAACAGTGGTTTTCATGATTAAAGATTACGCTGGTCCGCAAAATTTAATGAAGCTTGAAATGAGAGTACCTTCGCGTGCTGATGCTATTCGAGCTGCTGCTCGCTGGAAAGATAAAGCACCAGAAGTTTACGAATATGTCTATAATCATTTAGTAGAACAGGAGGATCATGAACATGAGACAGTTTAATTATAGTCCAAAAGGTGTTTGCAGTATGCAAATTAGTTTTGAATTGGATGATCAAGATGTTGTGCATAATGTTCGTTTTATGGGTGGTTGCCCCGGTAATACTGTTGGCATCGCAACTTTGGCCGAAGGACAAAAGGCACAAGATTTGATTGCTCGTTTGCAAGGAATTAACTGTCATGGTCGCGGTACCAGTTGTCCAGACCAATTGGCGAAAGCATTAACCGAAGCGTTAGAATCATAATTGTTTAAACACCAAAAATGAAATTTTTCAATAAGATGAATTGATGAATTATCAAGATATGGTGGTTAAATTGTTTGAGTCATACCTAGATGGCCATGATTTTACAGTCAAAAATAATGCGAACATGCAGCGTTCGGTTACCGGTTTAAATTTCTATTTGCGGGAAGCGGCAACCAAGGAGTTTTGTTTGACTAAAATCTATCCACCAAAGATTGCACAGGCGCACCGTGGTGGTGATTTGCATTTGCATGATTTGGGATTTTTTGGGCCGTACTGTGCAGGATGGGATTTGCGACAGTTATTGCTGTTGGGGTTTACAGGGGTTGAAGGGAAGATATCTGCTGCGCCGCCCAAACACCTGCGCAGTGCTTTGGGACAAATCGTGAATGCCACTTTTACTTTGCAGGGTGAATCTGCGGGGGCGCAAGCATGGTCTTCCTTTGATACGTATTTGGCGCCTTTTGTGCGAGTGGATGATTTGAATGATGCGGAACTGGAACAGTTAATGCAAGAGTTTCTCTTTAATATGAATGTGGCGACAAGAACAGGTTTTCAATGTCCTTTTTCGAATTTAACTTTGGATATTTGTTGCCCGTCAACTTTGCGTGATGTTCCGGTCATCATTGGTGGTGTGTTACAGGATAACACTTACGGTGAATATCAAGCAGAAATGGATCGCCTAAATTTAGCGTTTTGTAAGGTTATGTTGGCGGGTGATAATCAAGGGCGGGTTTTTTCTTTCCCCATTCCAACGATTAATATCACCAAAGATACGGAGTGGAATGGTTTAGTCATGACGCAAGTTGTTGCCATGGCTGCTAAGTATGGAATCCCATATTTTGCGAATTACGTTAATTCTGATTTAAGTCCGGAAGACGCAACTTCCATGTGTTGCCGTCTGCGTTTGGATTTGCGGGAACTGAAAAAACGGGGTGGCGGTTTATTTGGTTCCAATCCTTTAACCGGAAGTATTGGCGTTGTTACTTTGAACTTGCCACGTTTAGGGTACATCGCACAAAACGAAAAAGATTTTTTTGAACGGTTAGTGGTATTAGCCGATTTGGCAAAAGAAAGTTTGGAAATTAAGCGCAAAGAAATTGAAAAGCAAACGGATAACGGCTTATATCCTTACAGCGCTTTTTATTTAAAAGATGTCAAGCAAAGAACCGGTGGTTATTGGAACAATCATTTTAGTACAATTGGGATTGTCGGTATGCATGAGTGTTTATTGAATATGAAAGGTGTAGGTATTGAAACTCCTACGGGACAAGATTTTGCTTTACGTGTAATGCACTTTTTGCGTGATAAATTATCTAGTTATCAAGCGGAAACGGGGCATTTGTATAATTTAGAAGCTACTCCTGCGGAAAGTACGGCCAGTCGTTTGGCGCAGCTGGACAGAAAAATTTATCCACAGATTGTAACCGCTGGGACAAGTGATGCGCCTTATTATACAAATAGTACGCAGTTGCCTGTGGGGTTTACGGATGATTTGATTACCATGATTACCTTGCAAGATGAATTACAATCTTTGTATACAGGCGGCACGGTTGTGCATTTGTATACGGGAGAAAAATTGGACGATATTGAAGCTATTAAAGCCTTGCTGCAAAAAGTGTTTACGAAATGTAAATTACCTTATTTATCTTTGACGCCTACATTTTCAATTTGCCAACGCCATGGATATTTATCGGGGGAGCATTGGCGTTGCCCTGTATGTGGACTTCAAGCCGAGGTTTGGAGTCGTGTGGTGGGCTTTTTGCGGCCGGTGAATAATTATCATGCTGGTAAGCGGCAAGAATATTTAGAACGTAAAAAATACCGCTTGTTGAGAAAGGTGGAGTAACTGTTTTGGGCGAAGCAAATCAGGATTTAAAGATTGCGGGGTGGCAAAAGGTATCCTTGATTGATTATCCTGCCCGTGTTGCCAGTGTAATATTTTTGGCGGGCTGTAATATGTGTTGTCACTATTGTCAAAACCACTATATTTTGAATGCGAGCCAAAATCAATTGCCTTTTAACCACGTTTTGTCTGAATTAAAGCGCAGGCGCGTTTGGATTGATGCTGTGGTTGTAAGTGGTGGTGAACCAACATTATATTCTGGTTTGGTTGAATTATTGAAAAGTTTGAAGCAGTTGGGTTTTTGGGTAAAGCTGGATACGAATGGCACGCGTCCAAATATTGTACGTGAGGTCGTGGAGCTGGGGCTGGTTGATTATGTGGCTTTAGATGTAAAGGCGACGAAAGCGAAATATCCGACGATTACCGGACTTTCGATTGACACAGTTTTACAAACAACAGATTATTTAAAGGGTCAAAATTGCGTACCATATCAATTTCGGACTACTTTAAGTCCATATTTAAACCAAGCAGATTTGATTGAAATGGGTGAAAAAATTATCAATGGGGCGGAAATATGGCAAATCCAGCAATGTCGTTGCCGGCATGCTTATTCAAATGAAGACGTGCGGAAAATTGCGTCTAATTTAAAATCGTACGCGCGTTATCTTGTGGTTAAAGGTATTTAACAACCACTATATATTGTATAAAATAACCATTTTGAGCGTTTTTTAAAAAGTGCTATAATATATCGTATGGCAAATGAAAAGCAAAGTTATGACGCAAGCAATCTTACCCTGTTGAAAGGTCTGGATGCTGTGCGTAAAAGACCAGGTATGTACATTGGTACTACGGGTTCAAAAGGGATGCATCATCTTTTATGGGAAATTGTTGATAACGGGATTGACGAAATTGCAAATGGTTTCGGTACGCAATTAATGGTTACCATTCACGAAGATAATTCAATTACGGTTGAAGATAATGGTCGTGGTATTCCGGTTGATATTCATAAAGAATTGAATATCTCTGGTGTTGAAATGGTTTACACGGAATTGCACGCGGGTGGTAAGTTCGACAACAAGAACTATAGCTTCTCGGGTGGTTTACATGGTGTTGGTGCTTCGGTTGTTAACGCGCTTTCCGAATATTGTGAAGTTACTGTTTTTAAAAATGGTAAAGAACACTATATTCGTTTTTCTCCGCACGTTGATCCAAAGGATGGGCAAATGCACTGGGGTATTGCGGATGCACCGTTGAAAGTGGTTGGTAAAACGAATAAGAATGGTACGCGCGTTCATTTCTTACCAGATGCTGAAATGTTTAATCACAATGAATTTGATTATAAAATAATTTCACAACGCTTGGAAGAATTGGCTTTCTTGAATAAAGGCGCGGAAATTACTTTGATAGATGAACGTATTGAGCCGGATGATGCAGAATTTTCACGTGAGTGTGTGTTTAAATTTGATGGCGGCTTGGCTGATTTTGTCGGCTATTTAAATGAAGGTAAAAACACTTTATACAAGGCACCTTTCATTATCTCCGGTCAAAATGATAAAATGCCGATTGCTTTCGCTATTCAACATACTGATGGTTTTGTGGAAAGTATTTATTCGTATGTTAATAACATCCCAACTTCGGAAGGTGGAACGCATGAAACAGGTTTCAAAAGTGCAATCACCCGTGCCTTCAACCAATTAGGTAAGCAATTTGGATTCTTCAAAGAAAAAGATAATGCTTTGCAGGGTGAAGATTACCGCGAAGGTATGACGGCGGTGCTTTCGATTAAAATGCACGAAGTTCAATTCGAAGGACAAACCAAAACCAAATTAGGTAACCCCGAAGCCAAAATTGCCGTTGAAACTTTTACCTATAATAATTTGTTAGAATATTTTAAAGACGCCGATAAATCTGCGGAAAAGAAAAGCTTGTTAGAAATTATCATTAATAAAGCAAAAGCCGCAGCGCGCGTTCGTGAAGCAGCGCGTAAAGCCAAGGATATTGCACGCAGTAAGAATAGTATTGATGGCAGTGTCTTAATTGGTAAATTGGCAAGTTGTAGTGGTCGTCGTCCGGAAATGAATGAAATTTTTATTGTTGAGGGTGACAGTGCGGGTGGTACAGCGAAGCAAGGTCGTGACCGTAGTATTCAAGCCATTTTACCTTTACGTGGAAAACCTTTGAATGCGGAAAAGAAGCGTATCGATCAAGTCCTGGAAAACGATGAATTCCGTACTTTGATTGGTGCGTTAGGTACCGGTATTGGTGAGGATTTCAACATTGATAATTTACGTTACCACAAAGTTATTATTTTGGCCGATGCGGACCAAGATGGTGGACATATTCGTTCAATTCTTTTGACGTTCTTTTTCCGCTACATGAAAGATTTGATTGCACAAGGTCATGTTTATACAGGTATGCCGCCTTTGTTTAAGGTTTACAAAAAAGATTACAGTCGTTATTGTTATGACGATAACGAATTAAAGGAAGTTACCAAAAAAGTTAAAGGTTGCAGTGTTCAACGTTATAAAGGTTTGGGTGAGATGAATGCTGACCAATTATGGGAAACTACCATGAATCCGAAGACCCGTAAGTTGTGTCGTATTACTATGAGTGATGCCGCCGAAGCGGAGCGTTTGATTACCACTTTGATGGGGGACGATATCGAAAGCCGTCGTAATTACATCAGTAAGCACGCAAATTTTAATAAACAAGATGACGCAGCAATTAAAGCAGTAAAAAGCAAATTAGGAGGTAATAATGGGTGAGTTTGACGATTTGATTGATGACGAAAATTCCGTAGGTTTTGATGACGAACCCGAAGTCGAGGCTGGTGCGGTTGAAGAAAATATTCTTGAAGAAGAAGTGACGGATACCGAACCGGAGTCTGAAGTTGCAGAAGTAGCAGAAGAAGACGTTGTCGCAGAATCTGTCGAAGAAGCGAACGAGGAACCTGAAGTCGTAGTGGATGTTCTTGAAGAAGAGGAGTCAGAAATGCTGACAGACTTAACCGAAACAGTGGAAGAAGCAAGTGTCGAAGAGGAAGTTACTGAAGAAGTTGCTGAAGAAGAAAGTACTGAAGACCAAGTTACAGACGAAAATCAAGTCGACAATGATGAAGTACAAGTAGCAGAAATTGAAGAAGTGCTTGTCGAAGAAGTTGCTGAGCAAGAAGTAATCGAAGAGCCAACTGAAACAGAAACTGTGGCCGATGCATCTGTGTCTACCGTAAGCGAAGAATTAGAACCCGAAGTGGTTGAAGAAGAATCTGCTGCGGAAGAGGTCGCTGAACCGGAAAATAATACGGAGGAAAATACGGACAAAGTGGAAACCGAAAACGAAACGGAAGTAATCGTTGATGAAGATACGGCCGTAACTACGGAAGGCGTTACCGACGAAGTTTCAAAAGTGGTGGAGAGAGCCAGCCATGGTAAAATTGCTAATATTGACGATGTCGTTAAATTATCGGAAGCCGATTTGAAAGCTGAAGCCGAGGCAGCACGTCAAGCGGCAATTATGAAGCCAATTATCGAAAAAGAAGAACGCCGTCAAAAATTATTAGCAGAGAAAGAAATTCGGAAAACGGAAATTAAAGCTGATGAAGAACCTGTCGAAACCGAAAACAATTCTGAAAACGGTAACGGTGACGGAACTTCGGAAGACGGTATCATTGAAAAATCAGTAGCACGCATCATGCATGAAAGTATGATCCCGTACAGTGAATTTGTTATTTTGGATCGTGCTTTGCCGCGTGTCGAAGATGGCTTAAAACCTGTTCAACGTCGTATTTTGTATGCGATGAATGATTTAGGATTGGCTCCGGAAAAGCCGTTCCGTAAGTCGGCTGCCATTGTCGGTGAGTGTTTGGGTAAATATCACCCACATGGGGATGTGTCTGTTTATGATGCGATGGTTCGTATGGCTCAACCGTTTAACATGAACATGCCATTAATTTCCGGACAAGGTAACTTTGGTTCGGACGATGGTGATCCACCGGCAGCAATGCGTTATACCGAAGCGAAGTTGGCTCCATTAGCGTTGGAATTGTTGCGTGATATGGATAAAGATACGGTTACATATTCTTTAACTTATGATGACCGCAACACAGAGCCTGATACTTTGCCGGCCCGTTATCCAAACTTATTAACGAATGGTAGCAGTGGTATCGCGGTCGGTTTAGCAACGAACATTCCACCACATAACTTGGGCGAATTGATTGATGCGCATATCGCGTTCATTGATAATCCGAAGATTACCTTGAAACAAGTTTTGAAAATTGTTAAAGGTCCGGATTTCCCAACTGCTGGTTGGATTGTTGCCGACGAGAATATGATGACCGCTTATGAAACTGGTCGTGGTAAGGTCGTTATGTCGGGTAAAGTTCACATTGAAGTTGAAGGTGATAAACGTAATATTGTAATTACTGAATTACCATATCAAGTTAACAAAGTTCAATTGCAAAAAAATATTGCCGATTTACGTGAAAATAAAAAAGGTGATTTGCAAAACATTACCGAAATTCGTGATGAATCCGACCGTAACGGCATGCGTATTTTGATTAAATTACGTAAGGATACTGATGCTTACAAAATTGTTGAACAGTTATACAAGTTTACACAATTGCGTTGTAACTTTAACTATAACATGGTTGCGATTGCTGATGGTAAACCACGTCAAATGGGCTTGCTGCAAATTATTGAATACTATGTTAACTATCAACGCCAAATCATTTATAAACGGTCTGTTTTTGAATTGAATCAAGCTAAAGAACGCGCTCACATCTTGGAAGGTTTGTTGGTTGCGGTCAAAAATATTGATGAAGTTATCAAAATTATTAAAACCAGTAAACATACCAGTGAAGCTCGCGATCGTTTGCAAAAACGTTTCAATTTAAGTGAACGTCAAGCACAAGCTATCTTGGATTTACGTTTGGCGCGTTTGACAAACTTAGAAGTCTTGAAAATCGAACAAGAATTAAAAGAATTGCGTGAATTAATTGAACGTTTGACTGCGATTATCGGCAGCAAAAAACTGCAGTTCGATGTTGTTAAGACAGAGCTGTTGGCAATTAAGAAACGCTTCAGAATTGAGCGCCGTACGCGTGTTGTTACTAAATTAGAAGACGTGTTAATTACTGCGGACGATGACGAAGTTCCGGTTGAAGATGTTGTTATGACGATTACTGCAGCCGGTAACATTAAACGTTTACCCAAGAAACATTTTAGCATGAGTAAAACTGAGGCCTTTGACGGTATGCGTGAACAAGATGTTCATACTATCGCAGTTT
>JAZSQY010000049.1:0-25578 GCA_045538225.1 Clostridia bacterium
GTCGCAGGTGCTGTCTGCGGTAATTTTAATGTTTTCCATATAAGCAGCTTAATCGGTTTTTGGTTGCAATACAACTAAAATTATGTTAATTTGTGTGTGGCATGGAATACAAAGTCAGGTGCGGGGAGTTAACCCCACGGCAACTGGCGGCGTTCAACCAATCAGGGTATAGTGAAAAATTTATCCGTTTATTAATTGAAAGAGGAATTGATACTAAGGAGAAGGCAGACAAATTTTTTAACTTCGACCCCAACCAATTGCATGACCCGATGTTATTGAAGGGTATGCCGGACGCGGTGGCAAGGTTGCGCGACGCTATTAACCGGAAACAGAGAGTTTTAATCATTGGCGATTATGACGCTGATGGTATTTGTGCGACTGCCATTTTGTATAAATACTTATTAACACAGCGTGTGCGTACTTCATATTTCTTGCCCGAGCGCGATGCTGATGGCTATGGTTTAAATATAGATTTAATCGGTCGTTTACATGAAAAATTTCAACCGGAGTTATTAATTACTGTGGATTGTGGAATTTCTTGTCCTGAAGAAATTAAGTATGCGCAATCGTTAGGTATTGATTGTATTGTGACTGACCACCACGCGATTCCAGAGCAAACACCGAACTGTATTTGTGTGGACCCGAAGTTTACCGACCAAGCATATCCATTTGATGACTTATGTGGTGCTGGTGTGGCCTTGAAATTAGTGCAAGCCATGGAAGGTTTGGAAGTCGCGAAAAATTATTTTGATATTTGTGCGATTGCAACAGTTGCGGACATTGTGTCTTTGACCGATGAAAATCGCATTATTGTGCATCATGGTTTAAAAATGTTAAATCAAGGAACAGTGCCGGGAATTACGGCTTTGGCGCGGGCTTGTAATATCCGTGGAACAATTAAAAGCGGGGATATTAGTTTCCGTTTGGGACCCAAAATTAATGCCAGTGGGCGCATGGGCAATGCGAAGCGTGGACTAGATGTAATCTTGGAACAAGACGAAAGTCGTTTGGACCGTATTGTCAAAAACTTGTTGTACATGAATACTAAGCGTCAAGAATTATGTACGGTAATTTTTAACGAGTGTGTACAGTTAATTGAGCGTGAAGGTTTACAAAATGACAGTGCGATTGTGGTGGCTAAGCCAGAATGGGAAAGTGGTGTTTTGGGGATTGTGGCAGTACGCTTAGCCGAAAAATACGGACGTCCGTGTATTGTGCTTGGTGGCAAGGGCGAAGTATATAAAGGTAGTGGTCGTAGTATTGCCGGTATTCATTTAGTTGAGTGTATTACGAAAGCGGCGGAATGTTTATCGACATTTGGTGGTCATGCGATGGCGGCAGGAATGTCTTTGCCTGTGACGAAATTTGAAGCTTTCCGCACGTTGTTCCAAAAAATTGTGACCGAAGCAGCGGCGGTACAAACCACAGAAAATTGTAAGTATTATGATTTTGAAATTAGCGAAAGCGAATTAAATCCACAATTTTTCCAAGAAGTAGCGATGTTGGAACCGACTGGTTGTGGTAATCCGGCGCCGGTTTTGATGACGGTTATGCGTGAAACGCGTGCGGTAAGTTTGCCAAGTCACCCAACGCATACCAAATTTGATAGTGGGCAATTAAAATATATTTTCTTTGGCGGGGCGGTCTTTAATTCGATTTTAGCAGCACCATGTGTCAAGAGTGTGATATTTGAGTTACAGCACAATGAAGGTGCGGCACCACAAGCTGTCGTTAAATGTGTCATTCCGTTCGCGATTAACGATGATGAAAAGGCTTTAGTTTTGCAACGATATTTGCATGATGATTTGACAGTGACTCCGGATGAAAATTTACAAGCTATTATCCGCGGTTTAAGTATTGACAGGTCAGTATTTATTGATTATTATAAAGCAACTCTAAACTTGGTTAGTCAAAATAACTACTGTCCATCGGTTTTGAAATTGTTTGGCAAAATCACATTACCAAAGAAAAACATCTTCCAGTTTGTTTTTTGTTTCGCGGTATTTCAACAACTGGGAATTTACGAGATTGTGCGCAATCGTTTGAATATCCACAATGAACGCACAACCGAACTCAACAAAAGTGCTATTTACAACAAAATTGTGAATTTAAATTAGACAGTAAGGAGAGAAAAATGAGCAAAAATTTAAGAATTAGTTTCTTGGGGGGCTTAGGTGAAATCGGTAAAAATATGACCGTTTTCGAATTTGGCGATGACATGATTGTTGTTGATGCTGGTCTTGGGTTTCCGGATAGTGCGAAAATGCCGGGGATTGATATGGTCGTGCAAGATATCACCTATTTGATTCGTAACAAGAACAAAGTTAAAGGGTACATTATTACTCACGGACACGAAGACCACATTGGTGGTTTACCGCATGCCTTGAAAGAAGTGCCGGCACCAATTTATGCCAGCCGTATGACTTTGGGATTGATTGAACACAAATTGCGTGAACATTCGGGTTTGAAAGTTAAAGCGGTTGCAGTGCGTCCGCGCGCGGTGGTGAAGATTGGTGAATTCTCGGTTGAGTTTGTTCATGTGAATCACTCGATTCCGGGGGCTTTTGCGGTGGCAATTACCACGCCTTTGGGAACGGTTTTTCATACGGGGGATTTAAAAATTGATTTAACACCAGTTGACAATCAACCGATTGACTTGGCGCGCATTGGTGAGATTGGACGCCGCGGTGTATCTTTGATGTTATGTGAAAGTACGAATATTGAACGTGAAGGCTTTACCATGAGTGAAACTACGGTGGGTGAACGCTTAGACGAATTGTTTGCGCAATACAAAGACAAACGTATGTTCATTACTTCGTTTGCATCTAACGTACACCGTATGCAACAAATTTTGGACTTAGCACAAAAGTACAAACGTAAAGTGGCTTTCTTGGGACGCAGTATGATTGCGGTGAGTGACATTGCGATTAAATTGGGCGAAATGAAAACGCGTCCAGAAAATATTATTGAGATTAGCAAAATTAATGCTTTTAAAAATGAAGAAGTGTTGGTCTTATTAACGGGTAGTCAAGGGGAACCCAATGCGGCATTAAGTCGTATGGCGAATGGCGATTTCCCACAAATTAACTTGGGACCCAGCGATGCTGTAATCTTCTCGGCTTCGCCAATTTCGGGGAACGAAGGGGCGGTGGCCGATGTTGTCAATAACTTGGTGCATCGTGGTTGTGAAGTTGTTTATGAACGTTTGGCAGCTGTGCACGTTTCGGGTCATGCTTGCCAAGAAGAGATTAAAATTATTCATGCTTTGGTGCGTCCACGTAATTTCATTCCGATTCACGGTGAATACAAAATGTTGAAGAAGCACTGTGAATTGGCGAAGAAAATGGGAATGCCGGCGCGTAACGTACATATGGCAGAATTAGGCGAATGTTGGGAAATGTCGGCAACAGGTTTGAAGAAAGTTGGTTCGGTACCACATGGTTCACGTTTGATTGATGGTTATGGTGCTGGTGATGTGGATAGTTCCGTTTTGCGTGACCGTCAAGCTTTAGCCGAAGATGGTATCTGCGTGATTGGTTTGGGTTACGATGGTAAGACGGGTGATTTATTGTCGGGACCCGATGTTATTATGAAAGGTTTGGCATATGCGCACGAGTTGGAAAAAGTCATTGTTGACATTCGTGGTGTTGTATTAGAATCTTTGGAAAAAATGCCTTTTAACGGTAATGATGTGAACGATGTACGTAATCAAATTCGTAAAGACGTACAAAGTTATTTCCAAAAAACTTTTAACCGCCGTCCGATTGTTGTTTCAATGTTGGAAAAGGTTGGTCAATGATTGGTGTTTTTGCCGGTATTATCATTGCAATTGTATGCGTGGATTTAGGCACGAAGTTTATCTTTGATGGCGTTTTAAATACGGGGATTGCTTGGGGCTTAGGGGCGCAGTGGCCTTGGTTATGGATTGCGATTGTGGTTTTGTCGGCAGTGTTAGTGGTGGTTTGTATTGTGTGGTATTGCCGTTCGTCACGCCGTCAATCGTGGTGGTTTACAGTTGGTTTGGCTTTGTTTGTTGGTGGAATGATTGGCAATGCGATTGACCGTTGTTTGACGGGCGGTGCAGTACACGACTTTATTAATTTTGTACTTTTTAAAAATAACTTGGCAGACATGGCGATTATTGCCGGTGCCATAATGGTGGGAGGTCAAATTGCGTTTCGATAAATATTTATGTGATTTGTATCCGGAAGTTACGCGCAGTCAAATTGTGGCGGCCATCAAGCGCGGTGATTTTACCGTAAATGGTCAAGTGGTGAAGGCGGGTTATGATTTACGCGAAACTGATAAAGTAGAAGGAAGGTTACAACCTATAAGCGTAACCGCAGAGCCAGAAGACATTGTTTTGGACATTGTTTATGAAGATGAACATTTATTGGTGATTAATAAGCCACGGGGTATGGTAGTGCATCCAGGGGCTGGAATTAAAAATGGCACGGTATTAAATGCTTTGTTAGGTCGTGGGCAGGGTCATTTAGAAAGAGCGGGCATTGTGCATCGTTTGGATAAAAATACGGCGGGCTTATTGATTGTGGCGAAGACTGTGGCTTGTCAAAGTGCGTTAGCCAAGATGTTTGAAACACACAGTATCCAAAGAACTTACTGGGGCTTGGTCGATGGGAAAGTTGACAGCGATATAACCATTGACCGTAATATCATCCGCCACCCAAACCATCGTACGATCTTTACGGTAACAGAAACCGGTGGACGACGGGCAATTACACACTTAAAAGTTTTGGAACGTTACGCGCGTCACACTTTATGTGAATTTACGTTGGAAACAGGACGTACGCACCAAATTCGTGTACATTGTAAGGCAATTCATCATCCTATTGTGGGCGATCCTGAATATAATAGTGGTAAGGGGCAAATGCTGGAAGCGGTGCGTTTGGATTTTGTGCATCCGATCACCAAGCAAGATGTGCATTTGGAAATTGCGCCGACAAAAGAGTTTGCCGTTACTCGCGATAAATGTTATCATTTAGTATAGGAGGTAAAATCAAATGTCATCAACAAGAAGTGGGCTTTTGAGTGTGTTGTCATACTTGTCAATCGTTGGCGTTGGCCTTGTTTTGTTAATTTCCTGGATTTTTGAAATGGTGGGATTAACCGCACAAGTTGTTAGCGCTGTAAAATTGTTGGCGGAAGTGATGGCTTACATCGTAGTCGCATGTCATTCATTCGGCTATGCCCGTAGACGCGGAGGATGGTGGTTGGCGATTTGGGTCGTTGCCATTGTGTTGATCGTGGTATTCTTGGTTTTGGGCAATCTGAACATTCGTTTTAAATAAAATGAAACATTTTTTCCAAAATACATTTACCAAAATAAAGAATTATTTTACGGCTAATACTGGTCGTAAAATTTTCTTTTTTGGTGGTTTGGTGGCATTTCTTGGTTTTACGGTTTACGGAATTTTGCGCTTGTGTTTACCGCACATGACGGATCATTCCTTATTTTATGCTCTGAAAGATTTGAACGTGGGTATTTGGTATATTACCTTAATCAGTTTGGTTGTTGCGGGGGTCGGTACCTTATGGGACAGTATGTACACGCGTTATTTATTTTTGAAAAAAGTGCGCGATATGCAGTATCGCCATTTAAAAGAAATTTATGAAAAGCAAGACGCGGGTGAAGCCGTGGAATTGACTTCTACGTTTAGTGAAGACGAAAAAAAATACTTACGCCGCCGGAAGTGGGGCTTTATCGGTATGATATTTTTTAAGTTAGCGGCGGTTATTGCATTGTTTTCCTTGCTATTAGGGTTGTAAATAAGGTATAATATTCCTTATGGACAAAAAAGTAACAAAACAAAAAAATCAAGCTACGGTCGAAATGACCTTCAACAAAGCAGAATGGGATGCAGCCATTGAGAATGCTTACAAAAAAAATGCAGGTAAATACAAAGTTGCCGGTTTCCGTGCCGGAAAAGCTCCACGTAAAATGGTAGAACAACAATACGGTGCGGGTATCTTCATTGAAGACGCAATTCAAGATTTGTTTGCCGCAAACTTCGGTGACGAATTAAAATTGATTGACTATCCACATTTAGACTTCGATTTTACCGAAGATGGTGGTGTTAAGTTAGTTGCAAAATGTGATATTGAACCAGAAGTAACTTTGGGTAAATACACTGGTTTGGAAATTAAAAAGACCGAAGTGAAAGTTGGTGCCAAAGATGTTGATGCTTACTTGAAACGTTTGCAAGAAACACGCGCGAAACAAGTCGCAGCCGACAAAGACCATGCTGTTGCCGATGGTGACATTGCGGTGATTGATTTCCGCGGTAGTGTGGATGGTAAATATTTTGACGGTGGTACTGCCAAAAATTATGAATTAGAAATTGGTAGCCACAGCTTCATTGATAATTTTGAAGAACAATTAATCGGTTTAAAAATTGGTGAAAGCCGTGATGTCAATGTAACTTTCCCAGAAAATTATCATGTAGAAGATTTGAAAAATGCGAAAGCCAAATTCGAAGTAACCTTGAATAACATCATGGTGAAAGAAATGCCAAAATTGGATGACGAATTGGCAAAAGAAGTTTCCGAGTTTGAAACTATGCAAGCTTTGAAAGACGATATCTTGAAAAAATTAACGGACCAAGCAACTAAGCAAGCAGAATATGCTGACGAAGAAAAATTGTTTGAAGCCATTATGGATAATGCAAAAGTGGAAATTCCTGACAAAATGATTCACGATTATGCTCATGCCATGATTCACGACATGGAACACAAATTAGCGGCACAAGGTGCAAGTTTGGAATTGTATGCGCAATACATGGGAACAACTGTGGAAAAAATTCACGACGAACAACATCAAATTGCGGCAAAACAAGTCAAGATGCGTTTGGTCATGGATGCAATAGTTGAAAAAGAACAATTGTCCGACAAAGACCGACAAAAACAATTTGAGAATTTGACTATATTCTTAAAGAGGGAGAACAAAATATGCTAGTTCCTATGGTAGTTGACCAAACCGCAAACGGCGAACGTAGTTATGATATTTACAGCCGCCTTCTAGAAGACCGTATTATCTTTTTGAACGGGGAAGTCAATGCTCAATCGGCGAACTTGGTGGTCGCTCAATTAATCTATTTGGAAGCCAAGGACCCGAACAAAGATATTTCTTTGTATATTAACAGCCCAGGGGGGTCAGTGACTGACGGTTTTGCCATCTATGACACAATGCAATACATCAAATGCGATGTTTCTACGATTTGTGTGGGAATGGCGGCTTCGATGGGTGCGTTCTTGTTAGCTGCTGGAACTAAAGGCAAGCGATATGCCTTAGCAAACAGTGAAATCATGATTCACCAACCATTGGGTGGTACCCAAGGTCAAGCCACGGATATTCAAATCCAAGCCGAACACATTTTACATTTAAAGAAAAAACTAACCAAAATCTTGGCGGAAAACTGTGGTAAATCTGTGGAAGAAGTTACCGCGGATTGTGAACGCGACCATTATTTGACGGCAACCGCAGCCAAAGAATATGGCTTAGTTGACAAAGTTTTTACCAAGCGTGGTTAATGGCAGGTATAATCGTATCTGTCTATGGGAAACTAACTATTAGATAAGCATCCCGAGGAGGTGTTATGAACGCTTTATGTAGTTTTTGCGGACGTAGTAGCCGCGAAGTAAAAAAAATTATCGGCAGCCCAACCGGGTCGGCCTATATATGTGAATATTGTATTGAAGCTTGTTCCGATGTTTTATTGGCTCATCGTGAACATACAACGCCTGCGGATTTGGTTTTGTTACCACCCGCAGTGATTAAAGCGAAATTGGATGAATACATCATTGGTCAAGACGAAGCGAAGAAAACTTTGTCGGTGGCGGTGTATAATCATTACAAACGCATTAATTACAATCAATATTTGAAACAAAGTAAAAAGAAAGACCGTAAGCCCGATGATGTCGAATTAGAAAAAAGCAACATTTTAATGATTGGGCCAACCGGGTCAGGGAAGACTTTGTTAGCCAAAAACTTGGCACGCATTTTGGATGTTCCGTTTGCGATTGCCGATGCAACCACTTTAACCGAAGCTGGTTATGTGGGTGAAGACGTTGAAAATATTTTGTTAAAGTTATTACAAAACTGCGATTATGATGTGGAAAAAGCGCAACGTGGAATTGTGTACGTTGACGAAATTGATAAGATTGCGAAGAAAGGTGAAAACCGCAGTATCACGCGTGATGTATCGGGTGAGGGCGTGCAACAGTCTTTGTTAAAAATTATTGAAGGTACGGTGGCGAATGTGCCACCGCAAGGTGGGCGCAAGCATCCCAGCCAAGAATGCATTCAAATTGATACTTCGAATATTTTGTTCATCGTGGGTGGAGCGTTTGTTGGTTTGGAAAAAATTGTTTCGGCACGCTTGAATGGTTCTGGTTTAGGTTTTGGTGCGGAATTAAAAAACAATACGGACGAATCGGCAGCGATTACGGACATTAAAAAAGTCAGTCCGGTTGATTTAGTTAAATTTGGGATTATTCCGGAATTCGTGGGACGTGTGCCGGTGATGGTTGGTTTGGAAGCCTTGGATAAAGAAGCGTTAATCAAAATTATGACGCAACCCAAGAATGCTTTAACCAAACAATTTATCAAAATGTTTTCGTTGGATAATGTTAAATTGGAAATTACCAAGGATGCGATTGAACGCGTGGCGGACTTGGCCTTAGAATTAAAAACAGGTGCGCGTGGTTTGCGTACAATTTTGGAAGATGCTTTATTGGATGTGATGTACTCTACGCCAGCAGACAAAACGATTGATAAAATCATAATTGATGCCGATGTTATCAATAAAAATGCGAAACCAAAGATTATTCATGCGGAAAAAGTTGCAACCGAAAACGTGTCCGAATCGAAGCCTGCGACTAAAAAATCTATAAATGTAAAAAATAAAAACTCATCTAAACCATTAGTTTCTGCATAAAAATAAAAAGGAGACGATATGTCGCTATTAAAAGAAAATTTTGATGAATTAAAATACGAAGATGTTTTGGAGATTATAGAGAAATTAAGTGATGAGCAAGAATTAGAAGAGAAGTTTGCGGTTGTAGGCGGGGTGGTGCCTTATTTGGTTGCTGATATGAAATCTGATAGAGCGCATAGTAATTTAGACCTTTTAGTAAAATATCAAGATATGGATATTATTAGGAATTTTTTAAAGAAAAAGCATTTATATAACCCTAAATATGATTCAATGAATTATCTTGAGAATAAGCAAGATTATGGCCTATTAACAAAGATTAAAGGATTACCGGTTAATTTTTTCCCTTATAAAAAAAATTCGAAGGACGGAGTACCTGTTATTGATACGCGCATGTTTAGTTTGTCTGATGTTGAAGGGCAAATTAATTTAGATTATGATCATTTGGAAGGTATCTATGAAGAAGACTTCTTTTCGGAGAAAGAATTAAATAACGGAAAAACAATTAAAACGATTTCACCAGAAGCATTTGTAATAATGAAATTAGACGTGGGTAAAAACTACTTCAAAGACAAGGATCACATGGATGCAATATGTATATTATTAAATAGTCGTTTAGAGTTTGGAAAATTAAAAAGAATCTATTCGGCTTTCAATAATAAAGGGACGAAAAGAAGTGTTATTGCCAAGGATGCGGAAAAATTGACACTCGACAAAATTAGGAAATGTTTTAGTTTTGTGGAAGATTTAGGTGTAGAAATGCAATGATAATAAAAAAAAGACATACGGAGTGTATGTCTTTTTTAATGTGTAATTTTGATGTGTGAATTAGTTTTCCAAAGCCTTGATTTGGCTGGTATGTAATTCAACTTTGTTACTGCGGCCGAACATATTAACAACAACGGTAATTTTGTGGTTAGCAGCATCGACGTTGGTAATCTTCGCGGTTTGTCCCATTAATGGACCATCAATGATGGTTACAACGTCATCAACTTCAAATGAAACTTTGGCGTTTAATTTGCGTTCTAGGCGCATTTTCATGACGTCTGCGTTGGATAGTGGCAGTGGACGTCCTTTAGGACCAACGAAACCGGTAATACCGCGGGTACGTGTAATCGTGTGCCAAATGTCATCGCCATAAATCATTTTAACAAAGATATATGTTGGCATGCTGTGTTGGCTCTTGATTGATTTGGTACCGTCTTTCTTTTCGGTCATTACATCTTCGGTTGGAATGTAAATTTCCAAGACACGGTCTTCCAAATGATATTTTTCCACAACTTTTTTTAAGTTATCTTCGGCAACGGCTTCATAACCATTGAAGGTATGTAACACGTACCAACGAGCTTCACTGTCGCGGCGTTGGTTGCCGGCTACTTTTAATTCTGGTGGCATATCGTTTTTTAAATCTTGAGCGATATTGTTTTCTGTCAAATTTGTATTCTCTTCCATAATTCCTCCTTATAAGAGCGTCCAGCCGGAAAGACTTCCGTTCACTAATAAATAGTGTAGTAAGCCGAACAAAATCCACATTGTCAATAAGATGATACCGAAAAGGACAACAATACCCAAAACGATACCAGTGGCTTTGACGACTTGTTTAAATGTCGGCCAATGGACTTTTTTTAATTCGCTAAAAATACCGGCGATGCCACGTGATAGCCATTTGAAGAAACGAACCAAAAAGAATGGTTTCTTTTCTTTTTTATCTTTTGGCTTATCCGCCGCTTTTTTAGCTTTTTCTTTTTGTAAACGTTTTTCTTCTTTTGCACGTTCTTTCGCAGCTTTGCGTAATTCTTTCGGTGTCAGAATCGGTGACAAGGTTTCGGTTGAAACGATGTCGTTTGTTTTCTCAACCGATGAGTCTGCGGCTGCGGACACGGGGGCTTTGTTTTGAGCCCGATTGTATTGCTTTTGTGCGTGTCTGCGCTTTGATTTTGAACCCATACAGCCTCCTTATTTGCTTTCTTTGTGTTCCGTATGTTTGCGGCAGAAACGGCAGTACTTTGTCAACGTTTTACGTTCTGGATCATTCTTTTTGTTTTTTTCCGTGTCGTAGTTACGTTGGTTGCATTCTGTACAAACCAATACCATTGGAACGCGGTTACCTTTTTTGTTTGCCATATTTTTTTCTCTCCTTAAAAAAAAGACCCCTTTGCGGCTGTCTTTGTTTATCTTATATATTATATCCTAGACTCTTGATTGTCAAGCGGTTATATGGTAAGCTGCTAATGATGGAAGCAACAGTTATTCAATATATGACGGATCATAAAATGATCAATGCGGGTGATCGCGTTGGGATTGGCGTGTCTGGTGGGGAAGACTCTATGGCTTTGTTGGCGTTGTTTAATAATTTGGCACAACAATTAGATTTTGAAATTATGGCGGTTCACGTAAATCACAAAATTCGTAAGTCTGCCAATCGTGATATGCGTTTTGTTAAAAAGTATTGCGATGATAATGGGATACCATTTGTGAAATATGTAGTGGACGCACCCGAATACTCTACGACGCACAAGGTTGGGTTAGAAGTTGCGGCGCGTGAGTTGCGTTATGAATGTTTTGATAAAGCAGTGAAGAAATTCAAGTTAAATAAATTTGCTTTGGCGCATCATTTGAATGACCAAGCGGAAACCGTATTGATGCACCTGTTCCGCGGTTGCGGTTTGGAAGGGGCTTCGGGTATGGCGCCGGTGCGTGGTTTTTACATTCGTCCGTTCTTGGAAACCAAGAAGTCGGATATCATTGCTTACAATTATCGTAATTCAATTCCACACGTTGATGATGAAACTAATGATGATAATGCCTACCGCCGTAATTATATTCGTAATGTTTTATTGCCGGAAATCACTCGTGAGTGGCGTGGGGCAGCTGAAAATTTGGCGGCTTTTGGAAAGATTGCGGCACGCGACAATAAGTTCATTACTGACCAGTGTGATATGAATGGAATTGTGCGTGATGGTAATGTGGTCCGTATTCCGTTAAATCGTTTTTATTTACCAGATGCGATTGTAACGCGTATGATTTTTCACGGATTAGGTTTGTTAGGTTTACGCATTGATATTGAGATTAAACACATTAACGCGATTATGGCTTTAAGTGCGGACGGTTTGAATGGTGAAAAAGTTTCTTTGCCGCATAATGCTTATGCTGTGAAGGAATATGAATATATTAGTTTGGTGCGTAGTGAAACGCGACCAGAATTTAAAGAATATAGTTTCCGTGTGGGTAAAACTTTGGTAGAAGGTTTCGGGACAATTTCGATTACTAAAACGATTAGTTATAAATTGGCAATTCAACGTGGGTTATGTGTAGTTGATGCCGACAAGTTACCACGTAAAGCTAAATGGCGTTTCCGCTTAGATGGTGATATGTTTGAAAAAATTGGTGGTGGTACCAAAAAATTAAATTCATTTTTGACCGATAAAAAAGTGCCAGCACGTTTAAGACCGACCACGCCAGTGTTAGCTTTAAACCATGAAATTTATGTGGTTGGTGGTGTTGCAATTAGCGAAAAAGTAAAGACTGACCGCGATACGATTGATGCTTACGTTATTGAATTTATTCGTCAATAATTAAAGATTAAATTTGCGGTGTTTCATCTTGTTGGCGATGACGGTTTTCGGCAGCAATTTCGGACAAAATTTGTGCAAAGGCTTCAATGCCAATTTCTTCAATATGCCCGCTTTGGTTGGCGCCCAGCACTTCGCCCGAACCACGAATTTCTAAGTCGCGCATGGCGATATTAAAGCCGGCACCTGTCGAATAAAAATTCTTTATGGCGTTAATACGTTCCATGGCTTTGTCAGTGGTGTATTCGGCGCGCGCATAAGTTAGATACGCATAAGCTTGGGTGGTGCTACGTCCGACACGACCACGTAACTGGTGCATTTGGGCTAGACCCAATTTATCCGCGCCAATCACAAATAGGGTATTGGCTGTGGTTAAGTCGATACCGTTTTCCAAAATTGTGGAAGCAACGATGATATCAATTTCGCGTTCGTAAACGGCGGTGATGGTGCGTTCGATTTGGGCGGTTGGCATTTGCCCATGGACGTAAGCCACTTTCTCGGGATAGCGTGTGGCAATCTTGGCGGCAAATTTGTCCATGTCTTTGACAGTATTATAAAGGATAATCACTTGACCTTGGCGAGCTAGTTCTTCGTCAATGGCGTTCCATAAAAGTTCCCAGCTAAATTCGGCAACGCGTGTGATGACGGGTAGACGGTCTTTGGGTGGTGTGGTGATAACGGAAATATCACGCAGTCCCATTAAAGACATATTAAGCGTGCGGGGGATTGGAGTTGCGGATAAAGTAAGCACATCGACATGGGGTGTCAGCTTTTTGATTTTTTCTTTGGCTTCGACACCGAAACGTTGTTCTTCATCTAAAATGAGCAATCCGAGATGGTGAAAATTGGATTGTGTGAGTGACAACAATTTATGCGTACCGACAATGATGTCGATTTTTCCTTCTTGTAAATCGGCGAGTGTTTGGGCTTGTTGTTTAGGAGTAATGAAGCGGTTAAAAACGGCAACGCGAATACCAAATTGTTGGAAACGAGCCACAGCGTTTTGGTAGTGTTGCATGGACAAGATTGTGGTCGGACATAGGAGTACGACTTGGTAGCCATTCATGACTGCATTGAAAGCGGTGCGGAAAGCAATTTCGGTTTTACCGTAACCGACATCGCCACAAACTAAGCGGTCCATTAAACGTGGACTGGTTAAGTCGGCGTAAATGTCTTGCATGACTTTTTCTTGGTCGGCGGTTAAGTTGTAAGGAAAGCTGGCGGCGAAAGCGGCGTTATTATCATCTAAAATTTCATAGGGTGTACGTTTGATGCCAGCCCGTTGACGATATAAGTCACTTAATTTGAAGGAGAGTTCTTGCAGGCGGCGCCGAACCCGTTGCTTCGCATTGGCGAAGTCTTGCCCTCCTATTTTGTGTAGGCGTGTTGGTTCCCCAACATAGTTAGAAAGTACATCGGTTTTGTCGGTGGCGAGATAGACCATGGTGCCACCATCATATTGCAAGGTTAAATAGTCGGCCAGATTACCATCGCCGAGTAAGTCGAGTTTTTTGATACCCATGAAGCGACCGATGCCGTGCAAGGAATGGACTACACATTCGCCGACCAAGGGCATAATAAATTCTTTTTTTGTTTTAGTCAGTAGTGTAGCGGTATCCGCGTTTTTGCCGGGATTATTATCGGTTAAGCTGTAAATCAGTAAATCTTCGACTTGGCAAGAAAGAGGGAAGGTCTTAGGCAAGATGTTGATACAGTTGGGATAGATTTGACCTTTGGTTAAGACAAAATCAATTTTGCGGTTACGTAAGTAGTTTTCCGCGGTTTTGCTGGTGCCGGTAAACAAAAGGACAGTTTGGTTTTTGACGGTGGCAAGTTCATCGGCCAGTAATGAAACCGCGTTATTATAGTTAGGTAAAATTGCGGTTGGTGCCGTAACGTGTGACCAATCGCGGTCGGGGCAGACTTGTTTTAAAATGTCCAGTGCCAACGAAAAACCAAGGTCGGTGCCTAGATTAACCAGCGGTAATTTCTTAATAAATGCGCGCGTGTTGGCATCAATTAAGCGTAAATCTTCGATGGTATCATCGTCGAACATAATGCGGACAATTTGGGTGTTATCGGGTAAATGCACATCAATGATGTCGCCGTGCACGGAAAATTCTTGGTCGTGCAAAGACGCTTTAACTTCATTCATAGAAATGGTTTGACCAACGGTTAATGTCATTTCACACCTGCTATCACATCATGCGCAATTTGGACCGCGGTATCCAAAGCGGCGTCAATCGTGGGGCGGTCTTCCGCGGAAATTTTGGATAAAACATAGTTGGCGGTATTACCTTTGATATCGCCCGCTGGTTTCGCACCAATCTTAATTTTGGTATAGGTAGTGGCTTGCAATAATTCGTTAATCGATTTAAGACCGTTGTGTCCGCCGGCGCCGCCACTTTTTTTCAAACGCACGGTACCAATGTCTAAATAAATATCATCCACAAAAACAAGCACTTGTTCGGCGGGAATTTTAAATTTACGGCAGACGGCAACCACAGCTTGTCCGGATAAATTCATATAGGTTAATGGTTTTAAGATAATAATTTTATTGCCGTTGATGTGGGTGTTGGCCAACATTTGGTTGCCTTTCTTGGTGAATGGTAAATCGCCCGCAAAACGTTCGGCAGCTTTGAAACCCAAATTGTGCCAAGTTTCAAAATATTTACCTTCGGGATTGCCCAGACCAACAACTAAAAATGTTTTCATCGTTGCAATAAGTTAGCACGCACAAAGATTTTTTTCAACTGTTTTGCCGAAAGCGTGGTTGACAATGCTCCGTGTGTGTGGTAATCTTGGGTAAGAATTTAATAGCCAAAGAAAGCAAGTAGCGAAAGTGGAAATCTTGCCGAGGTAATTGATAAATCACCGTATGTGCTATTACTTTCCTTAAAAGGAGGTTAAATGGCTGTCAAAGCAAAGCAAAGTAACGCTAATTTCCAAAGCAAAATTGCGATTGTTCAAGAAATTGAAGGCAAATTGAAAAATGCGAAGAGTGTTGTTTTTGTTAACTATCAAGGTTTGAACACACAGGAAGATGCGGATTTACGTCGTAAATTCCGTGAAGCTGACGTTGTTTACAATGTTTACAAAAACAATTTAGTTCGTATCGCTTTGAATAATTTAGGGATTACTGAACTTGACGACAAATTGAATGGAACACTTTCTGTTGCTTTCTCTAATGGTGACGAAGTAAGTGCCGCAAAAATTATCAAGGACGCAAAGTTCAAAGATAAAATGCAATTCCAATTTGGTTTGATCGGCAACCAAGTCTTGTCTCAAGACGAAGTTGTACGTTTGGCAACAATGCCGAACAAAGAAACGTTGATTGCTCAAATTATGGGTCTTATCAACAGTGGTGCACGTGGTATTGCTTCCGCTATCAATGCGGTTCCACGCAACTTGGCTATGGTTATTAATGCTGCTCATAAATAAGCAGGTGACCGGTTAAGTGAAAAGCAAAAAAATCAAAAAATAAATTAAAAATTAAAAGGAAATTAAAAAAATTATGAATACTCAAGAATTAGTAGAAGAAATTGCAAAATTAACTTTAACAGAAGCAGCTGACTTAGTTAAAGCTTTGGAAGAAAAATTTGGTGTTAGCGCAGCAGCTATGGCAGTTGCAGCAGCTCCAGCAGCAGCTGGTGCAGCTGCAGCAGACGCTCCAGCAGCAAAAGCTGACTTCGACATTATGTTGAAAGACATCGGCGCAAACAAAATCAACGTGATTAAAGTTGTTAAAGACATCACTGGTTTAGGTTTGGGCGATGCTAAAGCATTGGTAGAAAGCGCTCCAAAGGTTATTAAAGAAAAAGTTCCAGCAGAAGAAGCTAAGAAAATCGAAGCTCAATTGAAAGAAGCTGGCGCAACCGTTGAATTGAAATAATTTTGCAACTTCGGTTTTTATAAAAAGAGCAACTCCGCGCGGGTTGCTTTTTTTGTTTTATTGTTAGTGAGGTAATGGTATACTGTTTTTAGTGTTAGAAAATTTTAATTTGAAAGAATTTAAAAAGTTTGAGAAAAATTATTTGCAAGAAAAATGTGAAAAAGATGTTTGTAGGTTAAAGGTGCTTGTTGGACGACAGAATTATGTTGGTTGTCGGACAGCTGGAGAAAAGTTTTCTTCTAGTATAATTACTGGACTTGCGTTTATTGATCGCCACGGAGTGCTGGTGAAAGAAAACATTTGTTTTAAATATTTTTTAAAAGTAAAGAAGGACTATCAATATATTGAAACTGATGAACTTGGTGTTTATGAAGTGAAGTGTAAAAAAATCAGAGAACAAAAGAATGCGCTTAAAAATCATTACTATTTATTAAAAATCAAAAAAAGTAAAGATAAGCGTTTTGCACAAATTATTGAAGAACAATTAACACCGATTACCTTAAATATTGATGATCTTAAATTTAATTTGGACCGACGCTTTAATTGCTATGAAGGGGAAATGTTGGTGCAGGGCGCGAAAATAAAAATTACTTTAGACACTGATGATGGTAAAACAGATGCAACAACGGCAATTGATACTTTGCGGAAAATGCAGGTCGACGACGCTTTTTGTGAAAATGTTTTACAAAAGGTGGCAGCCGAAATTGCTGATTTAGCGAATGATTGGCGTGAGGATGGTGCGGAATATTTTTATACCGCCGAGCAAATTCAAAAGCGGTTAAAAAATAATTGTGTGTCCATCTATGTAATGGGGGATACATATTTTGTGGATTGGGATGATGATGGTTTGTTTTGTGGGCATGGTATTCAATATTGCGGAAGCGTCGCTAACGATGAATTTAGAGTAGATATCGTGGGCTAATAAAAAAAGGGCGAAAGGCCCTTTATTTTTATTCGCTTGATTCTTGTTCGGGGATGTCGGCGGTGATAAGCGATACTTTGTAGCCGTTCCATTTTTGGGCTACTTCTTCCATGGGGGAAGGAGTAGGAATTTCGGTGTCGTATTTGACCGCCAATTCGAAATAATATTTAATCAGTTCTTCGGCGCTGGAATAAACAGATTCTAAAGTTTCACCTTCGCAGTACAAAGTAAGGTCAGGAATGTAACCGTTGTAAACGTTATCGTCCTCATTAAAAATGAATACCATTGGGTAGGTGAATTTCATATATTGCATTTTATGCAATAAATTGATACTTGTCAAAGAAATTATTTGTGTTATAATAAGTGTATGAAAATTAATTCGGATGAGTTAAAAAAGGGTTTCGCTTTACAGGAAGATCGTTTGATCACATTGCCGAGAGGTGATTCTAATAAAGAGGTTGCAGAGTTACATCCCGCCAAAGTGTTGTTTGAAAGAGATGAAAAATTCCAACAAGCGTTTGCTCTTTACCAACGCATGAGAGAAGCTAGTCAAACTCAAACAGTGAATCAAGTTCAAGAAAATACTCAAGTTCGTGAAAATAATTAATTAATCAATTTTCATACATTTTAAAACTAAAAATCTACATTGACAAAAAATTAAAAAAAATATAGAATAATTAATCTATAACATTAGAGAAGGGAGAAACTATGCCTACGATTAACCAGTTAATCAAAAAAGGACGTAAAAAGTCTGCTAGCAAAAGTAAGGCGCCAATTTTGGAACAAAATCCACAAAAGCGCGGTACTTGTTTGCAAGTAAAAACAACAACACCAAAGAAACCAAACTCCGCGTTGCGTAAAGTTGCACGTGTGCGTTTGTCAAACAAGCAAGAAGGTACTTGCTACATTGGTGGTGAAGGACACAACTTACAAGAACACAGCGTTGTATTAGTACGTGGTGGTAAAGTTAAAGACTTGCCAGGTGTACGTTATCATATCGTTCGTGGCGCGTTGGACTGTGCCGGTGTTGCTAAACGTAATCAAAGCCGTTCTAAATACGGTGCAAAGAGGGGGAAGAAATAATGCCAAGACGTAGTGGAATTACACCAAGACAAGTTTTACCAGACCCAATTTATAAATCAACCGTGGTAACTAAATTAATTAACCAAGTTATGTTGGATGGTAAAAAAGGTATTGCTCAAGGTATTGTATATAATGCTTTGGAAGGCTTACAAAAGAAAACTAATGTTGAACCAATGACTGCTTTTAACCAAGCAATGGAAAATGTAATGCCTGTATTGGAAACTAAAGCACGCCGTGTGGGTGGTAGTAACTACCAAGTTCCATGCGAAGTGCGTCCAGCTCGCCGTCAAACTTTGGCGATTCGTTGGTTGGTTGATGCTGCGCGTAAACGCAGTGAACGCGGTATGGAAGCTTGTTTGACTGCAGAGTTATTCGATGCTTACAATCAAACTGGTGGTGCATTCAAAAAGAAAGAAGAAATGCATCGTATGGCTGAAGCAAACAAAGCATTTGCACATTATAAATGGTAAGCTAAATCAATTCGCGCGTCGGTTAACCACACCGACGCGTTTGACTGTAAAAAAAACATTGAAAGGGGAAAAAATTAAATTATGGCAAGAACGACCGAATTAAAAGACTATCGTAATATTGGTATTATGGCGCATATTGACGCTGGTAAGACCACAACTACAGAGCGTATTTTGTACTATACTGGTAACACTCATAAATTAGGTGAAGTGCATGATGGTGCGGCTACAACTGACTGGATGGTACAAGAACAAGAACGTGGTATTACCATTACTTCGGCTTGTGTTACTGTTTCATGGAAAAATCACCGCATTAACGTTATCGACACTCCCGGTCACGTTGACTTTACCGTTGAAGTTGAACGCAGCTTGAAAGTTTTGGACGGTAGTGTTGCAGTTTTCTGTGCACGTGCTGGTGTTCAACCACAAAGTGAAAAAGTTTGGAGTCAAGCAAACAAATATAAAGTTCCACGTATTGCTTACATTAATAAGATGGACCGTGATGATGCAAACTTCTTGCGTGCGGTTCAAACTATGCGTGACCGTTTGAAAGCTAATCCAGTGCCGATTCAATTACCAATAGGTTCGGCAAAAGACTTCCGTGGTATTATCGATTTAATTACCATGAAAGCTATCATTTATACTAATGACTTAGGAACCAATATGTTGGAAGAAGAAATTCCAGCAGACTTGTTAGACGAAGCAAAACGTTTACGTGCAAATATGATTGAAGCGATTGCTGAAGTTGATGACAATTTGATGGAAAAATTCTTTGCTGGTGAAGAATTCACCGAAGAAGAAATTCGTGCTGGTTTACGTAAAGGTACAGTTACTTTGAAATTCACGCCAGTATTGTGCGGTTCTTCATTCAAAAACAAAGGTGTTCAATTATTGTTGGATGCGATTGTTGATTACTTGCCAAGTCCAATTGATATTCCTGCAATTAAAGGTACAACCATGGACGGTGAAACCGAAATCGAACGTAAGAGCAGTGATGACGAACCATTTGCTGGTTTGGCGTTTAAAGTGGCAACTGACCCATTTGTTGGTAGTTTATGTTTCTTCCGTGTTTATAGTGGTAAATTGACAGCTGGTAGTTATGTATATAACAGTACCAAAGACAAAAAAGAACGTGTTGGTCGTATTGTGCAAATGCATGCTAACCAACGTAGAGAAATTGATGAATTGGTAGCGGGTGATATTGGTGCTATCGTTGGATTGAAAGATACAACAACAGGTGATACTTTGTGTGATGAAAAGAATCCTGTATTGTTGGAAAGTATGAATTTTGCTGAACCAGTTATTCAAAACGCAATTGAACCAGCAAACAAACAAATGCAAGACAAGATGGTTGCAGCTTTGGTTAAATTGTCACAAGAAGACCCAACCTTCAAAACATTTACTGACCCTGAAACAGCTCAAACCATTATTGCTGGTATGGGTGAATTGCACTTGGATATTATGGTTGACCGTTTACGCCGTGAATTCAAAGTTGACGTTAACGTAGGTAAACCACAAGTTGCTTATCGTGAAACTATCCGTAAACGCGTTGAAGTTGAAGGTAAATACATTAAGCAATCTGGTGGTCATGGTCAATATGGTCATTGTAAAATTATTATGGAACCTTTGGAAACCGGTAAGGGTTACGTTTTCGAAGACAAGACCGTTGGTGGAAGCATTCCAAAAGAATATATCCCAGCAATTAACAAAGGTATTGAAGAAGCAAAACGCTCTGGTGTCTTAGCTGGTTACGAAACAGTGGATTTCAAGGTTACAGTTTATGATGGTTCTTACCACGATGTCGATAGTTCGGAAATGGCGTTTAAGGCTGCGGGTTCAATTGCTTTCAAAGATGGTGCTCGTGCCGCAAATGCAGTCTTGTTGGAACCAATTATGAAGATGGTTATCGAAACCCCAGAAGAATACTTGGGTGATGTTATGGGTAACATTTCTTCACGCCGTGGTCAAATGCAAGGTATGGACAGCCGTCAAGGTACTCAAGTTATTAATGCAATGGTACCATTGTCGGAATTGTTCGGTTATGCAACTGACTTGCGTTCTTTGACTCAAGGTCGTGGTACATTCGATATGGTCTTTGATCACTATGACGAAGTTCCAAAGAGTGTTGCTGAAAAAATTATTGGCGAACGCGCAAAGAAATAATTTGCAAATGTATACAAAAGAAAGTCCGATATTTTGTCGGGCTTTTTTGTTTTTTTTGAGTAGTAAAGATTGTTATTTACATGCGAATAAATAGTTTTGTATAATATTACAGTATAAGGAGTTCCGCTATGAAAATAAGAATCGGAATTTGGTCGTTGACAGAGCAGTACGCGGTTTTTGCCGATGAGCAGACAAAAGAATTTAATATTAATGGGCGTGATAAAATTGCTGGCGTGGAAGGTTTTGTGCGTGAAACCATCCAAATTGTCAGTGGTTGGCCGGATTTATTAGAAGACCGTAAGCTTTGCGATGGTGTTGTTTATAAAATTGTTTACGATGACGGCGAGACTGTTCGCAAATTGAGTGCGCATCATAAAGTCCCGGTAAATTTTGCGGCATTGATGAATTTGATAAAACGCTATGAACCAAATAACAAGAAATTTTTAATGGCGGAAGAACGCAGGAATGCTGCCCTTGCGGGTCATAATGGTTGGGATTTTTAATGGTGGTGTGTATGAAAAGAGAAGAAGTTTTAAATTTATATGACCTAAACAAACTGAAAAAAGTGATTAATCTTTGCGATAATATTTTTTTTGGGGATTTTTTAGAGACCGGTGTTTTGCAGTCGCGCTTGTTGATCCAAATGCGCATGAGAAACGAAGTGGCGAAAACATTTATTGATTATTGGGGACCAGATTATGCAGCAATCATTAATCGACGCATTGCGGGGACGGAAATTGCTTTTGCTTACCAAACAGATGGGCCGCGAAATTCGATTAGGGATTTTTTAAAGAGTAGAAAAATACATCGTTTTAACCAACAAAATAAAACACAGTTCGATGCGCCAGAAGATTTTAGCTACGTTGATGATTTATTAATGAAAAATGGGAATGGTCAAAAGCAGTTGGAAAATAGTATTATTTTCGAGCATCTATTACATAAGTTAGGGGTGTCCAAAGAAGATTTTTTCCGTGATCCAGCCTTAGCGCAATCAGTCAAAGCAAAAATTCATCAATATGCCAAACTATGGAAAGATACAACGTACAGCGATGATAGAGCAATTAACAACAATATGAATTTTTTACATTATTTTGTCTGTGAAGTCAGGCAAAACATGCAGAAAGAGTGTATGCGGACGAATACAAATTTTGGTGAAGCGTTGTATTATTCCAATGCTGGAATGGAAATGGATCCGGTAGTGCAAGCACAGAATTTAGGCACGGGCGAAAAAGAATTGTTGCGCGAAAGTCCGGCTATTGCATTTTATTCGGGAGATAAACGCACCGTGTTTTTTGGTGGAACGGAATTAGGTGATTCGACTGTGATACATGAATTTGTTCATGCACTAACCAATACAAACTTAATCAACCGAGAAAAGGAAGACGAGAATGTAGCAGACAAGGAAATTCCATTTGCCAAGTACGAAATGCTGAATGAAGTTATAACCGATTTTTTAGCTGTTGAAATATTTAAGCTTCGTCAACAAAAACAACGGTCGTTAATTGTGTCTAGTGAAAGTATTGAAAGTGGTTACAGTATTATTTACCCAATTTTGGATAAATTTTTCGTAAAATATTTAGCTGCAATCAAGGCTTCAGTAATGAGTCCATCACCGATGCATGCATTATCTGTTTATATGGGGAAAGAAAATTTAGATCGACTGGCCGCGTTTTGTAATCAAATTATTTATTATGCCACTGATGTTAATTTGGTTAAAGTTATGAAGAAGTATAATTTTAAATGGGACGGTGTTGTTGCTCAGGTTAAACAAGAGTGTTTACGAAAAAACAAAGCAAAGGATTGCCAAGAAAACGCAGCAGAGTCATTAACAAAAAAAGTTTCGCAGGCGCGTGGGGTAACATTAACCGAACAAGAAGATTTAATTTTAGGGAGACTTCTGGGCGTGGTTAGCGAAATGAATAAATTTGTCAATAACTTGGCGAAGGGTAGAACCAAACGTTTTGGGGACAAAACGCGGGAAAGTAGTGTTATTGAAAAATAATGATTGCAATTTAAGGTTGGGTCTTCACTTTATGAAATTACTGTGTTATAATTGCCAGTAAAGATAATGCGGTAATTATCGCGCTACGGAGTATACGTGAAAGAGGTTCAAATTATTCGACAGTCATTGACCCAATTATATCCACCCGAGAAGGTTGCCAGGGTGATTAATTTATGTGATAATTTGTTTTTTAATAATTATTTAGAAAAAGGCGTTTTGGAAAGCAGGGAAAATATCCAAGCCACAATCAAAGCCAAAGTGATTCAAACTTTTATTAATTTTTTCGGGAAAAGACATGAAGATAAAATCATTCACAAAGTGGCTGGGGCAAATATGAAATTTATTTATCAAACCAGTGGGGGATATAATTCGATTGCTGATTTTTTGATGCAAACCAAAAGTGTACGTTTTCAGCAATGTACAAATCTTGATTTGACGAAACCGGTATATTTCAAATATATTGCGCGGGCTTTAAATAGCAATACCGATATTTTAGAAGTGTGTAAAAAAGCTCCTGAATTAATGAGTGTTTGTTTGCAAGGGTTGGGGTTAACCGAAAAAGAGTTAAAACGCAGTAAACGGACAAGGAACAAAGCAACAAAGAAAATTAAGGAATTTGGCCGTCTTTGGGACAATGTCACTTATAGTGATAATCTTGAGATTAATTACAATCTAATGTTTTTAGAAAAGTTTGTGAATCAAGTTGAAAATAATATTTTACTTTCGCGAAGACATTTAATGCCCGATTCGAAAATTGATGAGGATGACGACATATTTAGAATCATGTTAGACCCAGTTGTGATGTCTTTGGATCCGAATGCGAATGCATGGAGTTTGTTTATTGATGCGCAGATGTGTGCCTTTCATGTTGGGAAGGAACATTGTCTTTATTTCGGGACTTGTCCGGATGATACTACTGTTTTGCATGAATTCCTACATGAACTCAATGGTCCTGCTTTTGAAAAAGGTTACATTGAAAATGGGCAAACGGGTTATTCACAGCGTTTGCGCAAACATCAAATGTTTAATGAGGGCATTACAGATTATTTTTCGTTGATGATGTTTGCTGAAAGAGTAAAACAAAACAAGCAAGCGATTATCCATAGTGATATTGAAAAATCTGGCTACCAAATTTTATTCGGGGCGTTGGCACCTTTCTTGTCCGCTTATTTACCCGAATTAAAAGAAGCCACGATGCGCGAATTTCCGTCAGAAGAATTAATGCGGATTATTGGGAAAGAAGCTTTTGAAAAAATTGTGTTGGCTTGTAATGAGTTAGTGGCTTTACATAGTGACCAATCTATATTAAGGCAGTCACAAAAAGAACAAATGCCAATTCAAAATTTTCTGAAAGAATATCCGGTTGATTTTTATGGTTCAATTGAAACACCTTTGTCGGAAGTAGATGCGCGCTTGTTACAGGTTCAACGACAATTATATGATGTTATCAAACATGTAGTGAGACAGCAACCACTGCGAAAAAAGATTGAAACGAAGCTGCGCGAAAAAAGCCAAGGGGTGGCGGATTATTTGTTGGAAAAACAAAATCCGTGTTTCCATAAATTAACCCGGTTGGCGGATTCTTGGGCTGCGGGAGTTAAGGCTTACACGGAAAGGCACAGCATTAAACGCATGCAAGCACCGTTAACGGAAATTGATTTGCTGCGTGGTTATTAGATTTTTTGACAAAAAATTTTTACAAGTACGGGTCTGTATGTTACACTGTGAAAATGAATGCAGACAAGAAAGTAATTTTAACAGCGGACCGTCCAAGTGGTAATTTGCACATTGGACACTATGCGGGCAGTTTGGCTAATCGTGTGCGCTTACAGGCCACGGGTGAATTTGAAATGTTCGTTATGATTGCGGACTTACAAGCTTTAACGGACCATGCGCAACAAGTAGACAAGGTAACGTCTTCGGTGGAAGAGTTAATGTTGGATTATTTGGCGGTTGGTTTGGACCCGCAAAAGGTTAACTTTGTCTTACAGAGTGCTTTGCCGGCTTTATACGAGTTGCCAATGTTTTATATGAACCTTGTGACGCAATCGCGTTTGGAACGTAATCCGACGGTTAAGAATGAAATCAAGACCAAGGGATACCGCCGAGAAGTGCCGGTGGGCTTTGTGAATTATCCAATTTCGCAAGCGGCGGATATTACGGCCTTTGGGGCTTCGGTGGTGCCGGTTGGGGCAGACCAAGCGCCCATGTTAGAACAGACACGCGAAATCGTGGCGACGTTCAATCGCTTGTATGGCGAAACGTTAGTCTTACCCGAAGCCTTGATTCCGGAGCAAGCACGTGGTCGTTTAGTCGGAATTGATGGTGCCGGTAAAATGAGCAAAAGTTTAGGAAACTGTATTTACATTAAAGATAGTGCTGAGGAATTGCAACGCAAGGTTTATCAAATGTACACGGACCCACAACACATTAAAGTGAGTGACCCGGGACGCGTGGAAGGCAATGTTGTCTTTATGTATTTGGATGCTTTCTATCCGGATAAAAAACAAAGTCGGATCGTAGCCA
>JAZSQY010000089.1:0-2265 GCA_045538225.1 Clostridia bacterium
CATCTTTACGAACATGGGTAAATGTTATAAATTGTTCGGAGGTGATGTTCCAGAATGCCGCTTGAAAGACCGTGGTGTTGCATTGCGTAAATTGTTCCCAACGGCTTTACCAGAAGAATTCCCAATTGCAATTTATCCAGCCGTCGCCGACACTTTGCCGGAATATAATCTCGTTTGGTTGTCGAAAACAGGTATGATTAAGCGTTCGAAATTCAATGATGCATGCTCTGTGATTAAATCCGTCTTCGATGTTTACAAAATTCGTGAAGACCGTAAAGACGAAATCATGGCTGTTCAACGTTTACCAAAGAACCGTACCATCTTAATGATTACCAACGTGGGTAACGTATTAAATGCAGCAACAGGAGATGTTCCAGTACAAGGCCGTATTGCTTCTGGTGTTAAAGGTATGCAAATGGACGATAGCGCTTGGTTGGCGGGAATTTCAACCGCAGAGAACAATGGCTATGCGGTGTTGGTAACCAATATGGGTAACGCGAAAAAAGTCGCGATGAATGACATCGACAAAATGGTTCGTTATCGTAAAGGTTTAACCATTGCGGCAGGTATGGCGAAAGGCGAAGAAGTTGTTTTTGCAACCTTTGCGCGTAAAGACGACGACTTGGTGGTACAAACGGCTAGCGGTGATATGTTGTCACGCAGCGTAGAAAAAATCCCAAGTGTTGCGCGTATTGGTAAATTGAAAAATATTTTTGGTAAGCAACAAATCATCCGTGCTTGGTTACATCGTAGAAATTTTGTTACACCAGAGTATTAATACTTTTAGCAATAATTGTGGCACAGTCCCTGATCACGATGTCAATGTCTTTCGGCACGACATGATAGATGTGGTCGGGGACTGTTGTCATTATTGTGCAAACGGGAACGCCAATTGCTAAAACTGGGACACCTAATAATTTTTGATTAATTGTTTGGTTATTGCGTCCAATGCCGCTGCCCGGTGTGATCCCGCTGGTACAGATTTGATAATTTGTGCCAATACGTGAAGGTGTTGCGCTGACCAAGCTGTCGATAACGATGACCGCATCCGGTTGAGTTAATTTTGTGATAGCTTTAATTGCATCTGTCGAATTGATGCCGGTAACACCAAAAACGTTTGGTTCAAAAGTTAATAACTTATCACCTGAATTGATTTGTTCTAAAACGCAAGGCCCTAAACTGTCCGCTACAAATTTATCGTTGCCCAGACCCACGATTAAAATTTTACCCGGATTCGTGATTAAAGTTTGTAGGCTACGGCGTAATACGTTAACGATATTGCGTGTCCGTCCATGAGTTGCGTCCAAATTGTAATAAGTTCCGATTGGCTTACCAATTTGTCGGGCCGCCGCCGCAGTTTTGATGGTTGTGCAGTGCAGTGTGATACCTGCATGTTCTGTATTGGTAATTGATAATCCGTTAGTTTTATGCGGTGTCCGCCGTAATAATTCGCAAGCCAGGTCCGAAATCATTTCCATGCTTTTATTATCTGCTATTGTAGAAAAAAAGTTCACAAAGAAAAGACTTGCAAATTGAGGATAATTCATGTATAATAACGGATATGGCAAATATTAAGAGTGCAATCAAAAGAATCAGTGTGACGAAAGCTAAACAAACACAAAATCGTCCTATCAAAACCCGTATCAGTGGTGAAATTAAAAAATTTAAAGAAGCTTTGGCTGCGAAAGAATTAAAACATGCAGAAACACAATTAAATGTGGTATTTTCTGTTTTGGATGCAGCTGCATTGGATAATGTTATCCACAAAAACAAAGCAAATCGTCAAAAAGCGAAATTGGCTGCTGCCTTGAATAAGGCTCAAAATGAAAAAAGTAAATAATGTGCATAACTGATTTTTAAATTTTAAAAAGCCGGGCGTGAACCGGTTTTTTTATTAGAGTATTGAAAGTTGTTTTACTTTGTATTATTATATAATAATTGAAGGAAGATTAATATGGAAGACCTTGAAAATCGAAAAGTAAAAAAAATTATTGGCGGGCAGTTCAGAAAAGAACACAAAAAAATCAAAAAAGAAGTAGCTAGATTAAAAAAATCTGGATATGGAAAATTTGATGCCTGGGTCGAAAAAGGCAGACAATGCATCCGCCCAGAAAAAATGTCCGAATGGGAAAGATTTGTTAAACTTGGGTTAAATGAAATGTTTAACGCAAAAGACTTATCCACTTCGTTGTTTTTGATTGAGACCTTAGATAAGGGAGTAGCGTTTGATAAAGACAAGGAGATGTTGGATTCTCGGAATTTCAC
>JAZSQY010000003.1:0-2083 GCA_045538225.1 Clostridia bacterium
CCAAACGATGTATCATAGCGATGACTTTACCTTCATAGGTTTCTAATGGTTCATTGATGCCCAAAACATACGCATCCAAACCACCACCATCTGTCGCCTTTGTATCGGGAATATATCCATAGTTTAATGGATAAACAAAACCAAATCTAGGGTGCTTTGAACCCAACGGTCTATCAATAGTAACCGATACTTGTTTCCCGATGTACTGGCTACTATCATATTCATTTTTAATTTCATTCATAATGGCGGAAGGAGAGAGATTCGAACTCCCGGACCCTCGCAGGTCGCCTGTTTTCAAGACAGGTGCATTAGACCACTCTGCCATCCTTCCAACATTATTATTATAAATCATCGACAAATATTTTACAAGTACAAAATATCATAGTAAACTATGCTGTTTGGAAGAGTCGCATAGTGGTCGAGTGCGCTCGCTTGGAAAGCGAGTTTGGTGCAAGCCAACGCAGGTTCAAATCCTGTCTCTTCCGCCACTACCATTCAATGGTAAAATTAACAAGAGGGGTAAAAATGAAGCAAGTCGTTATTGTAACAGATTCTAGCTCGGGTATTTCACAAGCCGAAGCCAAAGAAATTGGCGTTGTCGTAGTTCCAATTCCATTCATGATTGATGGAAAAGAATATTTGGAAGACAAAACAATCAAAGCCGACCAATTCTTTGATTTAATTGCCAAGACGGATAGCGTCAGCACTTCTCAACCCTCCCGTTTCACACTAGAAGAAACATGGAATAAGTTACTAGAAGAGTATGAAAACATTATTTATATTCCAATTACTAGTGGATTAAGTGGTTCGTGTCAAAACGCAATCGAATACGCGAAACAATATAATGGACGCGTATTTGTTGTTGATAATTTGCGCATTTCCGTGGCTTTGAAAACCTGCATTTATGAAGCCTTAAAAATGATTGAACAAGGAATTGCTACCACAGACATTGTTCAATATTTAAACGAAACTAAAAACAAGTTCTCAATTTATTTAACCTTAAATACCTTAAAATACCTACGCAAAGGCGGTCGTATTACACCTGCTGCAGCAATCATTGGTGATATGTTAAAATTAAAACCAATTCTTTGCAGTCGTGGTCAAAACTTTGATAAGAAGGCTATTGCATTAACAATGCCACAAGCCAAGAAGAAAATGATTGCCGAAATTAGAAAAGAATTCGAAACTGAATTTAAAGAAGAATATGAACAAGGTAAAATGACTTTGTCAATTGCATATACAACTTTATCCAACGATGAAATCGAAAAATTCAAAGAGGAAGTTGCTGCCGCATTTCCGAAAGTTAAAATTATGTTCACTGACCCACTTTGCTTAGCCATTGGTTGTCACACTGGTCCTGGCGCTTTAGGCTTCTGTGCTTCGATTTGTAATGATTAATTCTAAATCAAGCAACAAAAAATCGAACAATTTAGTTCGATTTTTTTTGTATTTATTTTTCTCCCTTAACATTAGGGGCAAACATTTTTGCAACGTCGTAAATCCCTTCTGGAGTAACATATTCTTGCAACAAATATTTTTTACCTTCAACCTTAGACAGTTTAAAACAACGCAACTTAAAGTTATCTAAATTTTCCATATCATTTTCTTGTTTTTCATTATTAAAAGGGCGATTCCCCATATTTAGTTCAATTTGATTTTTAGACAACTTACTATCTGCATTTTCATTCTCTGTCGGTGCAATTTTGGGACCATTGCCCATGGTAAGTAAATAGTGTTCTTTTTCACTTACGCATTTATGTGCCAAAACTATTTGGCGACCACCGTCTGCTTCGCCTAAATCAAAAGATTTTAATTGTAAGTCGATTTGTTTATCATTCGTTGTTTCCATTATAAAGACCTTTCCTCCCCTTTTTCGTTAATTTGTTGTTCCATACTTTGAGTTTTTAGCTTGTTGCCAACTTCAACTGCATATCGCAAGAATAGATTTACAACTTGGTGGATTTGCGAATAATTAACCTTATTAGGATTATCCGCCGTTAAAGAATATTTGACAAAATTGAATAAATTTTTGATTCCCAGTGTCCACTCTGTGGAAACATATTTATCGGGGTCTTGAGCCCTT
>JAZSQY010000033.1:0-11858 GCA_045538225.1 Clostridia bacterium
TCATAAACGACTAACACTTACGCATATTTTTTTTGTTTTACAGCACGAAACACACGGAAAAGTGTTTTTATATTATAAGTTATGCAAAAACACAAGTGTTAGGTAAATTAATTAAACGGAGGAAAATTAATGGCAACTCAAAAAATTAGAGTAAAACTACAAGCGTATGACCACAACCTAATCGACCAAGCTAGCAAGCGTATTGTTGATACTGCATTGAAGTTTGGAGCAAAGATTAGTGGTCCAATTCCACTTCCTACAGATAAAGAAGTGGTTACAATCATTCGTTCACCACACAAATACAAAGATAGTCGTGAACAATTCGAAATGAAAACTCACAAAAGGTTAATTGATATCTACAGTCCATCAGCTAAAGCAGTAGATGCTTTGATGAAGTTGGATCTTCCAGCTGGCGTTGATATCAACATCAAACTATAACAGTTAAGGAGGAGAAATTATGAAGAAAGCAATTTTAGGCAAAAAACTTGGTATGACTCAAATCTTTTCTGAAAATGGTTTAGTAGTTCCTGTAACTGTTGTAGAAGCAGGTCCTTGCTATGTTACACAAGTGAAGACAAAAGACAACGATGGTTATGATGCAGTTCAAATTGGTGCAATTGAACAAAAGAAAAATTTAACAATTAAGCCAGAAGAAGGGCACTTCAAAAAAGCTGGCGTTACACCTAAAAAAGTATTGCGTGAATTTGTTACCGAAAATCCTTCAGAATATCAATTAGGTCAAGAAATTAAATGTGATGTTTTCGTTGAAGGTGATTTGGTTGACGTTACATCTAATACTCGTGGTCGTGGTACAACCGGTGCAATCCAACGTTGGAATAATGCCCGTGGTCGTATGAGTCATGGTGGTGGTCCTGTTCATCGTTCGCAAGGTGCGATGGGTGGTCGTACTTTCCCAGGTCGTGTTTGGAAAAATAAACACATGGCTGGTCACTATGGTAATGAACAAGTTACAGTTAAAAACTTGCAAGTTGTAAAAGTCGATGTTGCAAAAAATTGCTTAATGATTAAAGGTAGCATTCCTGGTCCTAGTGGTCGCGTTGTTACTGTTCAACAAGCTAAAAGTGCAATTATGAGAGGTAACAAATGAAAATTAATGTTATTGATAAATCAGGAAAAAAGGTTGAAGAATTAGAGGTTAGCAAGGAAGTTTTCGGCGCTGACCGTAATGATGTATTGATCCACGAAGTTGCTGTTGCGTTAAACAATAACCAACGTCAAGGCACAAAATCAACATTATTGATGTCTGAAGTTCGTGGACATAAAAAGAAACCTTATCGTCAAAAAGGTACTGGTAATGCTCGCCAAGGTACTACTAAAGGTCCGCAATTTACTGGTGGTGGTGTTGTTTTTGCTCCAAAGCCACGTGACTTCTCAACTAAAATCAATCAAAAGAAAAAATCAGCAGCTTTCGTATCTGCAATTTCGGCTAAATTGGCTGACGCAGAATTATTGGTAATTAAAGATTTGAAATTGAAAGAATCAAAAACCAAATTAGTTGCTAATATGATTGAAAAATTAAAATTGGAAAACAAATCAGTTATGTTTGTTAATCCATACGATATTGATTTCATCCGTGCGGTACAAAACATTCCTCACGCTGAAGTTACTACCGGTGAACAATTGTCCGTTATGGATATCGTAAACCATCGCGTTTTAATTCTTTCGGTTGATGCAGTTAAAACGATTGAAAAACAATATGGAGGTGCAAAATGATCGCGCATGATATAATTATTCGTCCTTTAGTTAGTGAAAAAAGTGTCTCCTCAATTAAAGACAAAAAATATGGTTTTGTAGTACATCCAGATGCTGATAAGTTGCAAATTAAAAATGCCGTTGAAGAAATCTTCGGTGTAAAAGTCGAAAAAGTAGCTACTATCAACTATCAAGGTAAAGTTAAACGTCAAGGCAAACACGAAGGCCGTCAGTCGGCTTGGAAAAAAGCCTATATTCAATTAACAAAAGATAGTAAGCCAATCGAATTTTTCGAGAGTTTACAATAAGGAGTGTGAAGAATGGGTATTAAGAGATTTAATCCAAGAAGTGCAGGTTCACGTTTTAAAACCGTTTCTACTTTTGAAGAAATCGACAGAAACGCAAAACCTGAAAAAAGTTTGTTGGTTACAAAAAAGAAAACCGGTGGTCGAAACGTTTACGGACGTATTACAACTCGTCACATCGGTGGTGGAAATCGCCAACATTATCGTATTATTGATTTCAAACGCGATAAACGTATGGTTCCAGCAATTGTTGACTCAATTCAATATGACCCAAACCGTACTGCTAACATCGCTTTGTTGCACTATGTTGACGGTGAAAAACGTTACATTATTGCACCATTAGATTTGAAAAAAGGCGATAAAGTTATTGCTGGTGATAAAGTCGAAGTAAAAATTGGTAACGCAATGCCTTTGGCAGTCGTTCCAGTTGGTTCAATGGTTCACAATATTGAAATGCAACCAGGCGCAGGCGCTAAAATTGCACGTTCGGCTGGTATGTATGCAACCTTGGCTGGTCGCGATAACGGTTATGCAATCTTAAAAATGCCTTCTGGTGAAACACGTCGTGTTCCAGAAAGCTGTTACGCAACTATCGGTCGTATAGGTAATTTAGACCATGAATTGGTTTCATTGGGTAAAGCCGGACGTAAACGTCATATGGGTGTTCGTCCATCTGTTCGTGGTGTTGTTATGAATCCTTGTGATCACCCACACGGTGGTGGTGAAGGTAAATCTCCTGTCGGATTTGCTTCTCCTGTATCTCCATGGGGTAAGAAAACCTTGGGTCACAAAACTCGTAAACAAAATAAACCATCGAATCGCTTTATTTTAAGCAGGAGGGATAAAAAATAATGAGCAGAAGTATTAAAAAAGGACCTTATGTTAACCAAAAATTAGTACGTCGTATCGAAGAAATGAACGCGGATCAAAGCAAGAAAAAAGTTTTAAAAACTTGGTGCCGTGCATGTACAATTTTGCCAGCATTCGTTGGACACACAATTGCAGTACACAACGGCCGTAAACACATTCCTGTTTATGTTAAATCCGAAATGGTTGGACATAAATTAGGCGAATTCGCGCCAACACGTACTTTTAAATCTCATGGCGGTATTAAAGCCATTGCAGCAAAAGGTAAAAAAGGTTAAGAGAGGTAACAAAATGAGCAGAGGAATTAAAGAAAGAACAGAACGCAAAAAAGCTAATCGTGACAAACGCCCTTATGCAATTGCCCGTTACATTCGTATTCCAAATTCTAAAGTTAAATTTGTTTTGGATTTGATTCGTGGCAAAGGTTACGAAGATGCTGTTAATATTTTAAAAAACTTAAACAAATCGGCAAGTCCAGTTGTTTTAAAAGTTTTGAACAGTGCAGCAGCTAATGCGGAAAATAACTTAGCAATGTCAAAAGACAATTTATTCGTTGCTGAATGTTACGCAACTAACGCTCCACAAATGAAGCGTATGATGCCACGTGCTCGTGGACGCGCAGATCGTATCTTGAAACGTTCTTGCCATATCACAGTTCGTTTGGATGAAGTTAAAGTTGGCCAAAAGGATGTTAATAAAGCAGCTGGTAAAACAGTAGCACAAAAAGCAACTGCAACAACTACAACTAAAACTGCGACCGCTACAAAAGCTGCAGCTCCAAAAGCTACCGCAGCTAAAACTACGGCAGTAAAAACTACTTCTACTAAAACTGCTACAGCTAAAACTACAGCTACAAAAGCTGCACCAAAAGCTGTTCCAGCAACAGAAGCTGAAAAGCCGGTTGCTGATAAACCAAACACGGTAAAACCGTTGGGAACTAAAACTGTATCTACAGCGAAAACTACTGCAGCTAAAAAAACTACAACCAGTGCATCAAAAACTGCAGCTGCAAAAAAGGAGGCTAAATAATGGGACAAAAAGTTAATCCTAATGGCTTTCGTACGGGTGTAAATAAAGACTGGAACGCTACTTGGGTAGCACCAAAAAAAGATATCGCTGCGTACATTTTGGAAGACCACAAAATTCGTAAATTATTAAATGACCAATATGGTTTGAAAGCTGGTTTGAATAACTGCAGTATTTCTCGTATCGTAATTGAACGTCGTAATTCTGTTGTTACTGTTAACATTTATACTTCTCAACCAGGTATGTTAATTGGTCAAAAAGGTGCAAACATCCAAGTTTTGAACCAAAAATTACAAAAAATTGTTAGCCCAAAAACCTTGGAAGTTAACGTTAAAGAAATTAAGAATCCGGATATCAACGCTGACTTGGTGGCTCAATCAATTGCTAGTCAATTGGAAGGTCGTAAAGCTTGGCGCCGCACTATGAAAATGGCAATTCAAAAAGCAATGAAAAATGGTGTTACTGGTATCAAGGTTCAATTATCTGGTCGTTTGGATGGTGCAGATATTGCACGTTCTGAACACTATCAACAAGGTGTTTTACCATTGCACACTTTGCGTAGTGATATTGATTATGGCTTCGCTGAAGCACACACTACATTCGGTGTTATCGGCGTTAAATGCTGGATCTGTAATGGTGAAATTAAAGGTAAACGCGTTCGTAGCGGAGAAGTAGCACGTCCTACCCGCGAACAACGTCCAAGCTTTAATCAAGAAAGAAAATTTAATAACCGTGGTCGTTCTAATGGTGGTTATACTTCTCGCAAATACGAAGGTGGCGAAAAGAAAGCTTTAAACCCAATGAAGAACTCTGGTGGTTATTCTAAATCTTTTGTACCAAAATTAGCAAAGAAGGAGGGAACAGATAATGTTAATGCCTAAAAGAGTAAAACGTCGTAAAGTTCAACGTGGCCGTATGCGTGGTAAAGCTACTCGCGGTAACAAGTTGACTTACGGTGATATCGGTTTAGTAGCAACTGAACCAGGTTGGATTACTTCAAACCAAATTGAAGCGGCTCGTGTTGCAATGACACGTTTCACAAAACGTGGTGGTAAAGTTTATATTAACATCTTCCCGCATAAATCTGTTACTAAAAAACCTGCTAATACTCGTATGGGTAGCGGTAAAGGTAATCCAGAATTGTGGGTTGCTGTTGTTAAACCAGGTCGTGTTTTGTACGAAATCCAAGGTATTAAGGAGGCCGATGCTCGCGAAGCTTTGCGTTTAGGTATGCACAAGTTATCAGTTAAATGCAAAATTATTACCCGCGAACAACAAGAAGCAGCTGCAACTGTAGCTGAAAAAGTGGAGGTAGCAAATGGATAGAGCTAAAATTTATCACGATATGTCAGACAGCGAATTGAATGCTGCTTACAAATCCAAAAAAGAAGAATTGTTTAACTTACGTTTCCAACACTCTATTGGTCAATTAAAAAATCCAAAACAATTGGAAACAGTTAAAAAAGACATCGCACGTATCTTGACCGTGTTGAAATTAAGGGAGGCAAAATAATGGCTACTAATGCTAAAACAACCGAAGAAAAGAAAACAGTTGCAAAGGCTTCAGTTAAAGCCGCAGCTCCAAAGGCAGAACTTACCCGTAATCGTCGTAAAGTTTTACGTGGTATAGTTGTCTCCAACAAAATGGATAAAACGGGAGTAGTGGAAATTACTCGTAAAGTTCCACATCCGCTTTATAAAAAAGTCGTAACAAAAACTTCACGCTTCAAATTCCATGACGAAAACAATGAATGTTCAATCGGTGATACCGTTGAAGTTATGGAAACCAGACCATTGTCAAAAGACAAATATTTCCGTCTGGTACGTATCGTAGAGAAGGTTAAGTAAGGGGGAAGAAAGAGATGATTCAACAAGAAACGATCTTGAATTGCGCAGATAATACAGGAGCAAAAACCTTACACGCGTTCCACAACGTGGGTGGGTCATGGCGTCGCTCAACTGGAATTGGTGATACTATCATTGCTTCAGTTCGTAACTGTGATACAAATGGTCAAGTTAAATCTGGTGACGTTGTTAAATGCGTTATTGTTCGTACGGTAGCACCAACCCAACGTCCAGACGGTACTGTTATCCGTTTTGACGATAATGCGGCCGTTATTATTGATAAAGATGGCAACCCTAAAGGTACTCGTATTTTTGGGCCTGTTGCTCGTGAATTACGTGAAAAAGGTTACATGAAAATTGTATCCTTAGCACCGGAGGTATTGTAATGAATACAGTAAATAAAGTTAATGTACGTGTAGGAGATACAGTTGTTATCTTGGCTGGTAACTACAAAGGCAAAAAAGGTAAAATTGTCGCTGTTAATGCCGAACAAAACACCTGTAAAGTTGAAGGTGTTAACATTGTTACCAAACACAAAAAAATGCGTAAACAAGGTGAAAAATCCGAATTGAAAAAAATGGAAGGTTCAATTAACATTTCTAATGTTCAAATTGTTTGCGGAAAATGTGGTAAAGCTACTCGCATTGGACACTCAATCGAAGCTGATGTAAAACACCGTGTTTGCAAAAAATGCGGCAATGTTTTAGATAAGAAATTTGTTAAGGCAAAAGCTAAAGACACTGAAAATCAAGAAGCCGCTGCGGTTGCAGAAAAGACTCCTAAGAAACCTTTACAACGTCGTGAAGTTAAGCATGTAGCGGAATCAACTGTTAAAAAACCAGCTGCGAAGAAAACTACAACTTCAACAGCAGAAACAACAGGAGGTAAAGAATAATGGCAGAAGCAAAGAAAACCAAAACTGCAAAAAAATTCCTTAACCGTGTTCATGAAAAATATGTAACGGAAATCGTACCAAGTTTGGCTACTAAATATGGTAATGTTAATGCAGTGCCTAAATTGGTAAAAATCGTAGTTAACACCCGCTTGGGTGATGTTAAAGATAATTCTAAATCTTTGACAGCAGCCGTTGAAGAATTGGGTATGATTACTGGTCAAAAACCAATGATCACAACTGCAAAGAAAAGTATTTCAAACTTCAAAATTCGTGAAGGTCAAAAAAATGGTGCAAAAGTTACATTGCGTAATAAAATTATGTACGAATTTTTTGATAAAATTGTATCGGTAGCTTTACCACGTGTTCGTGACTTCTCTGGTTTATCACGTAAAAGCTTTGACCAATTCGGGAACTATACCTTTGGTTTTAAAGAACAATTAGTGTTCCCAGAAATTTCTTACGAAAAAATTGAAAAAGTACGTGGTATGGATATTACCATTGTTACAACAGCCAAGAACAAAGAAGACAGCCTGGAAGTATTGGAACAATTGGGCTTGCCTTTCAGAAAGGAGGTTAAATAATGGCTAGGGCTGCATTAAAACAAAAACAAGCTCGCGGCGGACGTTTGAACGGAAAACCATGCAAAGTTCGTGATTATACACGTTGTAACATTTGCGGTCGTCCACACGCTGTATTGAAAAAATATGGTATCTGTCGTGTGTGTTTTAGAGAAAAAGTCGCAAACGGTGAAATCCCAGGATTCACTAAATCAAGTTGGTAAAAGGAGAAGGAGAAAGAAGATGGCAAATGTAGTAACAACAGACCCAATCGCAGATATGTTAACACGTATTCGTAACGCTATCCGTGCTCGCCACGACAGTGTTATGGTGCCACATTCCAACATTAAGGCAGAAATTGCAAAAGTGTTGAAACAAGAGGGTTATATCGAAGACGTGAAAAACGTAACAAGCGAAGGTAAAAAAATGTTGAAAATTACTTTCAAAATGGAAAAAGGCGAACAAAAAGTCATTCAAGGTTTACGTCGTATTTCTGCACCAGGCTTACGTGTTTATGCTGGGGTTGAAGAATTACCACGTGTATTGTCGGGATTGGGTATCGCTTTGATTTCAACTTCAAAAGGTATTATGACCGATAAACAAGCTAGAGCAATGAACTTGGGCGGGGAAGTACTCGCTTGGGTATGGTAAGGAGGGACAAATGAGTCGAGTTGGAAAAACGATCATTAAAATTCCCGCTGGAGTGCAAGTCACTTATGCGGATCGTGTAGTTACCGTAACTAAAGGTAACAACACTTTGTCACGTGAAATCCGCACACCAATTGATGTGGAAATTCAAAATGACGAAATTAAAGTTACTCGTGGTAACGATGTAAGCTTAAGCCGTTCTTTGCACGGTTTATATAACCGTTTGATTCAAAACATGATTGTTGGTGTTACCGAAGGTTATTCCAAATATTTGATTTTGAATGGTGTTGGTTATAAAGCTGCTTTGAAAGGTGAAGACTTGGTTTTGAACTTGGGCTTCTCACATCCAATTGAAGTTAAATGTGAAGCAGGTATTAAATTTAAAATTTTAACACCTGCAGAAGTCAATGATTTGAACTTGGGTAAAGAAGGTGTTGGTACTGTTGTTTCTGTTAACGGTATCGATAAAGAAAAAGTCGGTTTAGTTGCTGGTAAAATTCGTGACTTGCGTCCGGTTGAACCATACCATATGTATGGTATTCGTTACCGTGGTGAACGTGTACGTCGTAAAGAAAGTAAAGCCGGTGCAAAGGGCAAATAAGGAGTAAACAATGATTAAGAAAGAAAATAAAAATTTAGCAAGAAAACAACGTGCAAAAAGACAAAGTGATATCATAGGTACTTCTACTTGTCCACGTTTGTGCGTATATCGCAGTTTGTTGCATACCTATGCACAATTAATTGATGATGCAAAAGGTAATACCATCATTGCGATGAATACCAATATGCCGGCAATTAAAGCTTTGATTAAAGGTAAATCTAAACGTGAAGCTGCAAACATTGTTGGTGAAGAATTAGCAAAAGCAGCATTAGCTAAAAAGATCAAGAATGTTGTATTCGATCGTAACGGATATGTTTACACCGGCCGTATTGCTGAAGTAGCGGAAGGTGCACGTAAAGGAGGATTGAAATTCTAATGGAAGAACAAGTAAAAAAAGAAGCAGTTAGTGCGAACGCTTTATTATCAACAAGTGGTAAAGAAATGCGCGCTAACGCACGCGATACCAGTAAAAAAGTATTATATTCAAACGCTGGTCCTCGCAAACCACGTCAACAAAGCGAAGATGAACAAAATGGTTTGTCTTCAAAATTAATCGGTGTTAACCGTATTACAAAAGTTGTTGCTGGTGGTCGTACCTTACGTTTCAACGCTGTTGTTGTTATGGGTAATAAAAAAGGTATGGTTGCGGTTGGTTCGGGTAAAGCTCGTGAAGTTGCCGAAGCAATTAAAAAAGCAGAAAGCGATGCAAAAAAGAACTTTAAAAACGTTCCAATCAGCAATGCTACGATTCCACACCGTATGGTTGGTAAATTCGGTACCACTCGTGTATTGTTATTGCCGGCTAAAGGTGGTTCTGGTATAATTGCTGGTGGGGCAGTTAAAGCCGTACTTGAATTGGCTGGTTATGAAGACGTAACTGCTAAATGCTATGGTTCTACCAATTCGATGAATGTCGTTAAGGCAACTATGGCTGCTATTACTAAAATGCGTACCCGTGAAGAAGTGGCGCGTTTACGCGGTAAATCCGTGGAAGAAATTTAAGGAGGAATTTAAACATGGCAGAAACTACAACAAAAACAACTTCTAAGGCTACTACAGCAACAAAAACAACTGCTGCTAAGACTGCTACTAAGACTACTGCTACAGCTAAAGCAGCTGCTCCAAAAGCTACTACTACAAAAGCTGCTACAGCTACCAAAACCGCTACAGCGGCAAAAACAACTGCAGCAAAAACCGCAACAGCTAAGGTTGCTGCTCCTAAAGCAACAACAGCTAAAACCACAGTAACGAAAACTGCTCCTAAATCTGCAGAAAAGAAAGTTGCTAAGCCTGTTGCAAATGGAAAAATCCGCGTAACTATGATTCACGGTATTGCTTCTTGCACACAACGTCAAATCCGTACTGCAAAAGCATTGAAATTAAGTCGCCCTGGGGATACCCGCGAATTACCAAATTTGCCATCTACTTTGGGTGCTTGCAAAAAATTGGAACATTTAGTAAAAGTTGAAATTATTTAAGGGAGTACATCATGATTATCAATGAATTGTCGCCACATCCGTTGGCTAAAACAAAAAAACGTCGCGTCGGTCGTGGTATCGGTAGCGGTATGGGTAAAACTTCAACCCGTGGTCAAAAAGGTGCTGGACAACGTTCCGGTGCTGGATTACGTACTGGTTTTGAAGGTGGACAAATGCCTTTAAGTCGTCGTTTGCCAAAACGCGGTTTCACCAATATTTTCTCGAAAGAATATGCTATCGTTAATGTTAGCGCTTTGAACAGTTTTAAAGCAAATTCTAACGTTGATGCAGCTATCTTACTTGAAAAGGGTATAATCTCTAAAGTGGGAGAATATGGTGTTAAAATTTTGGGCGATGGTGAATTAACTGTTGCTTTGAAAATTACTGCTAACGCATGGACGAAAGAAGCAGAAAAGAAAATTAAAAAAGCTGGTGGAGAAATTAAAAAATGCTAAAAACATTGCGCGAAGCCTTTGCACAAAAAGATTTGCGTCAAAAAATTCTTCTGACGTTAGGGTTAATGTTGCTTTATTGCGTGGGTTGTTTTTTACCCATTCCTGGAATTGACCCTGACGTTTTTTCCAGTGCAGTTAACGAATCGGGATCGAACAGCTTTTTAAGTTTATTATCGTCTTTAACTGGTGGAGCGTTGTCAAAAGGTGCTTGGTTTGCAATTGGTGTTTCGCCTTATATTACTTCATCAATTGTTATCCAATTATTAACCGTTGCAGTTCCCGCATTAGCTCGTATGTCAAAACAAGGCAGTGAAGGGCGTAAAAAAATTGCTGTTATTACACGTTATGTGGCATTGGTTTTGGCTGTGATTCAAGCGATTGCTATTGTGTTATCAATTGATACTGTTAGCAGTAAAACCTTGCAATGGCCAGCATCACTTGATTTCTTAGTTCAAGTTCTTGTTGTGATTTCGTTAGTAGCAGGAACAATGTTAACTGTTTGGATTGGTGATAAAATCACCGAAATTGGTATCGGAAACGGCATGAGTATGTTGGTTTTCGTCGGTATTTTAACTTCGGGTGTTACTGCATTTACCAGCAGTATTATGAAAATCTTCACCGAAGGTATTGATGCAATTATCACGCCAATTGTCTTTATTGTGTTGTTACTCTTTATTTTTGCATTTATCGTTATGTTTGATTTGGCAGAACGTCGTATCCCTGTAACTTATGCAAAACAAGTTAAAGGGAATAAAATGTATGGTGGTCAATCCGCTAACATTCCAATCAAATTAAATGCAACTGGTGTTATGCCAATTATTTTTGCGACTGCATTGGTTAACTTTCCTCAATTGATTATGCAAATGTTGTTGTCGTTTAATAACCAAGGTGTTATCAAAGCTTATGATTGGTATCAAACATATATGGGAACTGGTACTGGGATTAATATCGTTGTTACAGCTTTATTAATTCTTGGTTTCTCATATTTCTATGCTACAATGATGTTTAATCCGGAAGAGGTTGCTTTACAAATTCAACGTAATGGTGGCTTCATTTTGGGTTATCGTCCGGGTAAACCAACTGCCGATTACTTAAAGAAAGTATCTCATCGTATTACTTTCTTTGGTGCAATCTTCTTGATGTTGGTTTCGCTTGTTCCATCGTTGTTATTTACAAGTATTCCTGCAATTGCAGGGGATTCCTTAACTACAGCATTCACATCAATTGGTATGTTGGTTTTGGTTTCTGTTGCTCTAGAATTTGACAAATCAATTCAGAATCAAATGTTAATGAAGCAATATAAGGGCTTTTTGAAGTAAAAGTCACTCAAAGGGGGAAAAATGAATATTATTTTAAATGGTGCCAGTGGCTGCGGAAAGGGTAGTATGGCTGGTTTCTTGGTGCGAGATTTTGGCTTGGTCCATATTTCGACCGGTGATTTGTTCCGTGAACAAATCGCTAAACAAAC
>JAZSQY010000052.1:0-2484 GCA_045538225.1 Clostridia bacterium
ACTTGCAGATACTTTATATTATTTAGCAGATTTGAATGGAAATACTCCAACACCGATTAAAGATACAAACTATGGTATTGTGTTGGGTAATGAAGGACAGGGTATTAATCCTATTTTCTATGAAAAGCCGCATAAAGTAGTAACAATTCCTATGGTCGATAACTGTGAATCTTTGAATGTAGCAGTTGCCGGCGGAATTATAATGTGTTATACTCATTTCTATGAGTGGACATAATAAGTGGAGTAAAATTCATCGTAAGAAAGGACTTGCTGACGCTGCGCGCAGTAATGTTTACACAAAATTAGGTAAGGAAATTATCGTTGCTGTTAAATTAGGTGGCAGTGGTGATCCTGAACATAACAGTAAATTAAAAGAAGTCATTGCAAAAGCAAAAAGTAACAATATGCCGAATGACAATATTAAACGTGCTATTGCGAAAGGTCTTGGTGACAGTAGTGATAACAACTATGATGCAATGGTTTATGAAGGTTATGGACCAGCAGGTGTGGCTGTGATTGTTGAAGCTTTAACTAACAACAAAAACCGTACAGCTGGTGACGTGCGTTCTTATTTTGATAAATCGGGTGGCGCTTTGGGTGTTTCTGGTTCTGTATCTTTCTTATTTAACCGTTTGGGGTTAATTAGTGTGGCTAACCAAACCGAAGATAATTTATTGGAAATTTTAATTGATAGTCCAATTGAAGATATGAGTACAGAAGATGGAGTTGTTACTATCACAGTTAAGCCAGAAAACTTCAACGGCGTTTTAAATGTGTTAGAACAAAACAATATTCAAACAGAAAGTGCCGAAGTTGCTATGGTACCAATGTCGACCGTCGCAATTCCAGAAGATAAAGTTGCAAGTTTTGAAAAATTGATTGATACGTTGGAAAATAACGAAGACGTACAAGCGGTTTATCACAATGCCGAATAAAGTAATTATGGGAATAGACCCCGGCTTCGGAATTATGGGCTGGGGTGTTATTAAATTAACCGGCCAAGAAGTCAGCCTGGTTGATTATGGTGCCATCGAAACGGATAAGGAACAATCTTTCGGCGCGCGTTTGTGTCAAATTAATGACAGACTGGCAAGTTTATTTGAAGAATATAAACCGGACGATATTGCTATTGAAGAATTGTTTTTTGCTGCTAATGTTACAACTGGTTTAAAGGTTGCAGCAGCACGTGGTATCGCTTTAATGCGGGCTACGTACTATCATGGTGAGGTTTTTAACTATAAACCTAATCAAATTAAAATCGCTATGACCGGCGGCTGTAAAGCCAAGAAAAAAGAAATGCAAGCCGCAGTCGGGCGCATTCTTAATCAAGAGCAAAAAATTAAACCGGACGATGCTGCTGATGCTTTAGCAATTGCCTTAACGCATGCTTTTACTCTATGCGGAGGTCTTTCCCGTTAAAGATAATAACTGCCGACTTAGCCTTGTCGTAAATTCTGCCAAAGATACGGTCTTCATATCGTACTGAAATTTGATCTTTAGATAGGTTGGTGGTTATTAGTAAAGCTTTGTCATTTGAATATCTTTCATTAATAACAGTGTACAAAATTTCGTCACTGTTTTTTATTGTAGGTTCAACACCCAAATCATCAATTATAAGCAAATCGCTTTCAAAAAAATCAATTGGTGCTGTAGAGTCTTGGCCGAATAAATGGTCTTTCATGCGTTTTACTAAATTAAATGTCGTGGTTAAGTGTACTTTAAAACCTTTTTGTGTTAATTCATGCTGAATGTATTTCGCGCAGTATGTTTTGCCTGTTCCTGTTGGCCCGGTAAATATTACACTTTTTTTTGTGTTTGGAAATTTCCTTAGATATCTTTCAAATTTTTCTGTAATTTTGGGATCAATCTTTTCGTAAGTGGTGCGATCAAATTCGTTTACTGGTTCTAAGCTGTTAATAAAATTCATTAATTGTTCGTCACGTTTTGCTTTTAACGCAAGATATTCATCCTTGTTTACTTTTGGATTTTTTTTGCCCAACTCAAAAGCCATGACGCGTACTTTGTCGTCAAGTTCTCGAAATTTTTTACTTTTCCTTGCTGTTAAAATTAAATCATACCTATCAAAATTCGTTAACATCGGTTTCAACCTCCTTCAATGCTTCTTCTGAGTAGCTGTGCTTTATAAATTCTTTGGTTGCGGGTTTGTTTTTGCGAATTTGTTTAATTAAGTTTGTTAAAGCGTTTTGATCCTGTTGGCTTTCATTGAATTTAGCCGAAACGGCGGCATGTGTAGTAAGTCCTTCATAAGCAAGGTTTTTTGCAACCGTCAAAATGTAAGCGTATCCTACCGTAAAACCTTTTACTAATACGCAATTCTTAATTACAAGTAAGAGGGCTTCGGGTTCAAAATGCATGCTTTCCATGAATGCATAATATTCATGAAATTCCGTTGTTGTAATCATGCGACCATCCAAGATTGCATGAGCTTTTGTATTAAATTCATCGTATTGACCTTGGGGTAAG
>JAZSQY010000044.1:0-2471 GCA_045538225.1 Clostridia bacterium
TAAACGTTGATTTACCGGTCATCATATCGTCACTAGCACCAATACGAGTGAAAACACGATCAGTCAAAGAAATATTTGCTTGATTACAAGGAACAAACGAACCAAGATGCGCCATAATTACATTTAAGGCTACTGTTTTCATATATGTTGATTTACCGGCCATATTGGGTCCAGTAATTAACATTGTTGTGCTTTCTCGATTTAACTGACAATCATTGGCAATAAACTCATTGGCCGGTAAAACAGTTTCCAAGACTGGATGTCTCGCCGCTTCCAGTTCCAAAACTCCGTCTGTATTGATAACAGGTCGTACCCATTGATTTTTATAAGCTAAATATGCAAGGTTAGCTAAGACATCTATATTAGCAATCGCTGCTGCATCTTGTTGGATTACTGGAATATGTTTTTGAACTTCGGCAATAATTTCCGCAAAAATTGTTTGTTCTAATTTAATAGCTTCCCCAGAAGCATTAAGAATTTTACTTTCGATTTCACGCAATTCGTCCGTAGTATAGCGTTCAGTGTTTAATGTACTTCCCTTACGGATAAAACGATATGGCATTTGCTTTAATGCATTCATTGGAAACTCTAAATAATAACCAGTAACACGATTATACGCAATTTTTAATTTTTCCACGCCAGTTTCAGCACGCTCTTTGGTTTCCAATGCAAGTAGCCACTGCTTACCCAAAGTACCAATATTACGCAATTCGTCTAATTGTTTATGGTAACCATCTTTAATATAACCACCATCACTTAAAATTGTTGATGGTTCTGGCTTTATGGCTTCTAATAATAAACTGCGTAATTTTGTAAGTGGGCTTAATTGTTCGCCTAGTTTGACTAATAAATTTGCGTGACAATTTTGCGAAATATAAGTTTTGATTTCTTCGATTAAAGATAATGTTTCGGTAAAGTTTAAAATGTCTTTCGGGTTTACATTACCGTTTGCGACTTTACCACAAAAACGACCAAGGTCATTGAATTTATCCAAAATTGCGCGTAATGTTTGGCAAATAACTGAATGATCATTTAATTCTTGAATTACATCTTGGCGTTCTTGAATCATTGTCGCGTTCTTTAATGGAGCGGTAACCCAATCGGCTAGCAAACGCGCGCCCATAGGAGTTTCGGTTTTATCCAACGCTGCCAATAAACTACCTGCCTTTGTGTTGTTACGATACGATACAACGATTTCCAATGTGTCGCGTGCTATTTTATCCAAAACCATAAAATTATCATCACGCATCAAAACAATCTTGGTAATATTCGACAATTTATTCTTAGCAGTCATTAATAAATATTCTAACAAAGCACCTGCCGCATTAATTAAAGGCGAATTTTCTGGAATATCAAAAACTTGTGTTGTATTAATATTAAAATATTTTTTTACAGTTTGCATAGCTTGCTTATTTGTAAAAGCATAGGCAAAATGTTTCTTCGTAATTACCTCTTTGGGACGAATACGCGATACCGCATTGTCATAACAATCAAATTGCGCCACATAAAATTCGCCTGTCATAATATCCGCCCATGCTGCGTATACAGAAACACTACCTTCAACTTCATAGATGCTGCAAACAAAATTATTGCTATCGGCGTTTAACATTGCATCATCAATTACAGTACCACTGGTAATTACACGCACCACATCACGATTAATTAATGTCTTCCCATTGGGAGCTTCCAGTTGTTCGGCAATCGCAACTTTAAACCCCAGCTCAACTAATTTTTTTATGTATAAATTTGCCGCATGATAAGGAACGCCACACATGGGAGCTTTTTCTTCCAAACCACAAGAACGACCAGTCAAAGTTAATCCGATTGCTGCAGATACTTGTTTCGCATCATCAAAAAAAATTTCATAAAAATCACCTAAACGATAAAACACAACACTGTCAGGATATTGTGCTTTAAGTTCCAAATACTTTTTCATTGCTGGTGATAAAGCCATCTTTTTGTACTCCTTTGTTTTTTACTTTCAAATTTTACGACATTTTACGCATGATTTCAACTAACTTTGTCGCCCGTGCCTTGCGCGTGCGGAAAGGAACTTGATTTTCCATTTTATCCGCCACAGTACCAGTGCGATTACTATATGGGAAAATGTAAGCCGCACTAAACTTAATTTCTTCCACTGTTTTAACTGTTTCTTCAAAGTCTTCGTCGGTTTCTCCCGGAAAGCCACAAATAATATCGGTGGTAATATGAATATCTGGTATCAATTCACGAAGTTGACGGATAATATTTTTATAATCTGCAACCGTATATTTACGGTTCATTAACTTTAAAATTTTATCACAACCACATTGCATCGGTAAATGAATGTCATGCGCAATCTTGGGATATTTGGCCATTACTTTAATTGTTTCAATATCAAAATCTTTTGGGTGAGATGATAAAAAATGCAATTTGAAGTCACCTGATTGTTGAGCTAGTTCAGCAAGTAATTGCGGAAAATTCGGATAAGC
>JAZSQY010000024.1:0-2667 GCA_045538225.1 Clostridia bacterium
CAAACAATGGTAAATCCGAAGATTAAACGGATTAAACCAGCAACAATTTTACCTTCTGAGAAACGGGTAACAGCACCACAAATCCAAGCGGTAACTGGGATAATCGCTAAGATTAAACTAACGATATAACTTAATCCGAAGTAGTCTTTACTTTTTTTTGCCATTTTGATTTTTCTCCTTTTGTGTTTTATATATATGCAGCTATTTTAGTAACTTGCATTTTGAACTTCTTTACGCAAAGCGCGAACTTCATCACCAATTTGGATGAAATAACGTTTTCCGTCACGGCTGTTGCAATTTTTCAAAATGGTACGAATTGCAGTTACAGTTGCACCACCTTTACCAATTACACGACCCATGTCGCCGTCAGCAACTTTAACTTTAACTGTTACGTTGTCGCCGTCAACGATGTCTTCCAAAACTACTGCATCTGGATTTTCAACTAAACTTTTTACAATCAGTTCAATAACTTGTTTCATTTTTATTATTTATTCCTTTTTTATTTTTTTTCTTCTGTTGTTTCTGGTTTTTGATTCTTTTTAACTCGATTTGCACTGGGGGTGTACTTGGTCGGTTTCAAAACGCCAGCCATTTCCAATACTTTCTTAGCGGTTGGTGTCGGGGTAGCGCCATTGTTTAACCAAGTTTCAGCTAATTCTTTATTAATTTTAACTTCAGCTGGTTCGGTCAATGGGTTGTAAGTCCCGATAACTTCCAAAAATTTACCGTCACGTGGGCAACGTCCATCGGCTGCAACGACACGGTAAAAAGGATTGCCTTTATCACCTAATCTTGTCAATCGGATTTTAACTGCCATGCTGTTTTTTTTCCTCCTCCTTTTGTTGAATTTATTTTTTTTGGGACTTACTTTCTTGTTTTGCCAGAAACGCCCAAGATTGTCTAATTAACGGAAACGGCGCATCATTTTGCTGCCCATTTTGCCGCCGCCAAATTGTTTGATTAATTGTTTGCTTTGTTCAAATTGCTTCAATAATTGATTAACAGCTTGAATCGAAGTTCCGCTACCTTTCGCAATACGTTGTTTGCGACTAGATTTAATAATGTCTGGGTCAGTACGTTCTTCCATTGTCATGGATTGGATAATGGCTTTGTTACGTGCCATTGCAGCTTCATCTAGTTTGCCCATTTTAACGCGACCGCCCATTGCTCCGCCTAGGTTTTCCAGAATGTCGTCAATATTGCCCATTTTAGCGATATTGTCGTATTGTTGCAAAAAGTCGTCTAAGGTGAAAGTATTGCGGCGGAAGTTTTCTTCCATGCGTTTCATTTCTTTTTCTGTGATGACGTTTTGGGCTTTTTCAATGATTGACAAAACATCGCCCATGCCTAAAATACGGCGAGCAATACGGTCAGGGTGGAAGGGTTCAATGTCGCCCATTTTTTCGCCGATACCACTGTATTTAATTGGTTTGCCTGTCACATAACGAATGGACATTGCAGCACCACCGCGCGTATCACCGTCTAATTTAGTTAACACAACACCGGTAACATCAAGTTGTTGGTTAAATTCTTGAGCTACATTAACCGCATCTTGACCGGTCATTGCGTCAACGGTGAGTAAAATTTCTGTAGGGTTTACGGCTTTTTTTATCGCGGTTAATTCTTGCATTAAATCGTTGTCAATGTGTAAGCGTCCCGCTGTATCAATAATGACGGTATCAAGGTTGTTGGATAAAGCGTGTTTAATGCCTTCCTTCGCAATTTTGACAGCGTCTTTGTTACCACCTTCAAAGAAAGCAACTCCGGCTTGGTGAGCGACAACTTTTAATTGTTCAATTGCGGCAGGGCGGTAGATGTCATCGGCAACCAGCAAAACACGTTTACCTTGACCTTTTAATAATTGACCTAATTTACCACACAATGTAGTTTTACCAGCACCTTGCAAACCAACCATCATGATTACTGTTGGTGGTTTAGGCGCAATGTTTAATTTCGCGTTACCGCCACCGAGCAATTCGGTCATTTGTTCGTGAACAATTTTAATGATGTGTTGCCCTGGGGTTAAAGATTGCATAACAGATTCGCCAGAACATTTTTCTGACGTTTTAGCAATAAAGTCTTTAACAACAGCAATGTTAACATCGGCTTCGAGTAGTGCTAGTTTTATTTCACGCATTGCGGCTTTAATTTCTAAATCCGTGAGTTTCCCGCTCCGCGTCAACTTTGCAAAAATGTGCTTAAATTTTTCCGATAAACTTGAAAATGCCAAATCAAACCTCGCTCAAAAGTATTATTAACTAAAAATGATTCATTGTCAATATTTTAATTATTGGAGGGCTAAACTTTTGATTGATATTTTAAAAAAGCTGTGTTACAATTACGCATTCGCGGGTGTAGTTCAATGGTAGAACTCCAGCCTTCCAAGCTGATAGCGTCGGCTCGATTCCGATCACCCGCTCCAATGAAAAATAACCGTTTAGTCTAGTATTTTTGAAACTAGCAATATAAATAACACTTTAATCTGAAAAAGGTTAAGGTGTTTTTACTCTCTCTTAACTGCTCAAAAAACAAATAGTTCTGTTGTTGTCAAGGATTGTCGCAGAAAGCGACATGCACTTTAACCTTGACAACGGTAGCACTATTTGTTTACCATAATAAAAAAGAAAAGAAAAAGAAACAACAAAAAGCGAAAGTGTGTTACGTTTA
>JAZSQY010000074.1:0-4072 GCA_045538225.1 Clostridia bacterium
AGAAGTTAAAACATTTACAGACCTTCAAAAAGGTATTGATACTGGAAATTTTGTATTGGCACTGTGGTGTAATTGCACCGCTTGTGAAGAAGCAATTAAAAATGAAACTAATGGTGTTTCTACACGTGTCGCACCATTTGAAGCCAAAGTTGTAAAAGGTGATGTTTGTGTAAAATGTGGCAAACCGGCAAAAGTTAAAACAATTTTTGCAAAAGCATATTAAAAATTAAAGGAGAAAAAAATTATGTTAAGATATGATGAATTATTATTTAAACGTTTTAATGAGGATTGGAGCAACTTGCCTGTTGACAAGATGTTGTCGTTATTAAATGTGAAAAAGCAAACTACCCTGCCCGAGAGAATAGACCCAGTTTTATTAAATAAAAAATTGAATGTAAAATTGGGGATTGACCCAACTGGTTCCGATATTCATATTGGTCATTTATGCCCTATTTTTGTTTTGAATATTTTCTTAAAATGTGGTCATAACATTGATTTTATCATTGGGGATTTTACTGCTAAAATCGGAGACCCAAGCGGACGAAACACAGAGCGTGCGATGATTACCGACGAACAAATTGCCACCAACTTAGCAACTTATAAACAACAAATTGCACCATACATTGATGTAAATAAACTAAACATTCATAAAAATAGTCAATGGTTAACCAAAGTTTCGTTAGCAGAGTTTTTATCTGTTCTACAACGTATTAAATTATCTGTTGCAACTCAACGTGAAGATTTCCGCAATCGCATTGAAAATGTTTCTTTAGCCGAGGTCAATTATGCAGTTTTAATGGGATTAGACTCTGTTAATTTAAAAACCGACGTCGAATTAGGTGGTATTGATCAACTTCTTAATTTGGGCCAATGCCGCATGATTCAAGAAATTTATCAACAAAAACCAGAAATCGCTTTTGGGACACCAATCTTGGAAGGTTTAAGTGGTGATGGTCGCAAGATGAGTAAAAGCTTTAACAATTATATTGCTGTTAGTTCTTCAGCGACAGATAAATTTGGCAAATTTATGTCTTTACCTGATAATTTATTATTGAAATACTATCAAGCATTTGGATACCTTTATACTGAAGAAATTCCAGATTTGGTTAAATTTATTCAAGCTAACCCATTGGAAGCAAAAAAACAATTAGCAACATATTTTGTTTCAATTGATGGAAATAATTTAGAAATTGGTCTTAAAGAACGCGAAAATTTTGAACGTAAATTTTCTAAACGTGAATTAACAGATGCAGACTTTGTAAATGTTACAGTGACTCCGAATACAACCTTAATCAACGCAATCGCTGCGACGGGTAAATTCGCATCTAACGGCGAAATCAAACGTTTGATATCGGCAGGAGCCGTCACTAACATAGATACAAAAGAAAAATTGGATATCAATTATATTTTGACAAAAGATGTCAAAATTAAAGTTGGAAAATTGAATACATTTAAAATAGAGGTAAAATAATGAAAGACGAACGCATTGTCAAATTGGCTAGTAACTTGTTGAATTACAGCTGTAAATTACAAAAAGGCCAAACAATTATTATAGAAGCCAGTGTTGAAGCCAAAGAATTAGTCAAAGAACTAGTGCGTCAAACTTATGAAATTGGCGGTTACCCTTTTGTTCGTTTGAGTGATGGTGAAATCAGTCGCGAAGTAATGAAAGGTATAACTGAAACTCAAGCTAAAAAAGCTTGTGAATACACACTGCCTTTGTTTGAAGGTGCATCAGCTTATATTGGCATCAGTTCGCCAGCAAATAAATTTGAAAGTAGCGATGTTCCCGACGATAAAAAACAAATCTATAGTAAATTCTATGGCAAACCAATTCACATGGATACTCGTGTTTGCAAAACAAATTGGGTGATTTTAAATTATCCTAACCCAGCATTGGCACAACTTGCACAAATGCCCAGCAGCGCGTTTGAAGATTTCTTTTTCGATGTATGCACTTTGGATTATTCAAAAATGGACCAATCAATGCAAAATTTGAAAAAGTTAATGGAAAGCACCGACAAAGTTCGTTTAGTTGCCAAAGATACTGATTTAACTTTTTCGATTAAAGGTCAACCTGCTGTTATTTGTTCGGGTTCGTGTAATATCCCTGATGGCGAGATTTACACTTCCCCAATCAAGACGTCAATCAATGGCAAAATTTGCTTTAATATCCCATCTTTACATAAAGGCATTATTCACGACAATATTACTTTGGAATTTAAAGATGGTAAAGTCGTAAATGAAAAATCATCACATACTGCAGAATTAACAGCGGAATTAAATGTCGACGAAGGCGCACGTTATGTTGGTGAATTCGCTTTAGGCGTAAACCCATATATTACAAAACCGATGTACGACACATTGTTTGACGAAAAAATTTCCGGCTCGATTCATATGGCTTTGGGCAATGCTTATGATGATGCCCCAAACGGCAATGTAAGTCAAAACCATTGGGATATTGTCTTATCAATGCTCCCAGAATATAAAGGCGGACAAATTTATTTTGATGATGTTTTGATTCGTGATAATGGTTTATTCGTCTTGCCTGAATTAGAATGCTTAAATCCAGAAAATTTAAAGTAAGATTTTAAATTTTTTCGCTGAATTTGACCCAATCAACATTGTTCCAAAAAGCATCAATGTATGATTGTCTTTTATCCTGATATTTAAGGAAATACGCGTGTTCCCATACATCTAAACAAAGTATTGGCGTTCCGTCTTGTGGGATGTTTTGATATGCTGTATTTCGGATTTCCAATTCCTTTTGGTCATTACGTAACAGCCAAGTATACCCGGAACCAAACACTTTTAAAGCGGATTCCGTAAATTTTTCTTTGAAATTTTTCCAACCACCAAAGGTATTGGTAATTTGTTGTGTTGCTTGTGGAGTAATACCAATTACGATTTGGCCCGTGGCTGGCCTTAATTCTGTTAAATAAAAAAAGTGACTATATACACCACTTGCAAGTTGTAGCAAATCATTATCTTGATTCTTTGTTGCAAAATCAATTAATTCATTTAAAGCCAAGTTTTGTAAATCGACACGTTGTTCTAAAGCATTATTTAAGTTATTGATATAATTTTCTAAAATTTCTCCATAATGAATGCGCATTGTTTTTTCATCGATAAAAGGGTCTAACGCTCCCAAGGCATAATTTAGTTTGATATTAAAAAATGGATAAGTCATTTGTTCCCAATTTTTTGTTGCATTTTCCATATTCATCAATATGACAAAGATTCACAAAAGTTGACTAAATTCGATTTCTATAATATTTCATACTTTTTTTGATTTTTGCCACATAGGCATTTGTTTCTTTAAATGGACATGAAGTTAATTTAGTTATACCTTCCGTCGCAAGCCAACGGGCTACGTTGCCTTCTCCCGCATTATAAGCAAACAATGCTGTTTCAGTATCGTCAAACTTTTTTATTAAATACGCTAAGTATTTGGTCCCTAAATCAATGTTTACCTTTGGATCAAATAAATCAATTTCACCTTCCATTAAAGATGAAGCGGTCGAAGGCAATAGTTGCATTAATCCAATTGCGTTTTTAGGGGAAACCTTGGTTTTATCAAAACTGCTTTCTGCGTTGATTACTGCTGCAATTAAAACAGAGTCAATGTTATATGTACGAGCCGCAACAAGGATTTCTTCTTTGTATTTTAATGGATACAAAACATTAAAAAATAACAACCACAGTCCCAGTATTGCGACCGCAAAAAAAGAAACACTTGCAATAAAAAATTTCACTCATCTATATTATAGGTTATAAATGATTAAAAATGCGTTGTCCTAAGGTATAACTTAAAGTGATTGCAATGCCGGTAATTACTGTTAAAAATGCTATGATAATTGTAGCCACAATTTCAAATGCAATATTGAATAGTAACCAAATAGCCAAACCGCTTAAAGCACCAATTACCAACATTCCTGCAAACATCATTATCATACCGCTAACACTTTGTTTAATCAGCGCACTTTCACTTTCGAATTCAAACTTTGGAAACCATAAATTAAGCATAATTCCGCAGTATGAAACCAAAACAGCCGTTAAAGTTGGGATAGTC
>JAZSQY010000008.1:0-4159 GCA_045538225.1 Clostridia bacterium
CAAAATATTATTGAAGGTAAAGATATTTTTATTGACGTTGCTTTACAGAGCCAAATTGGCAACTGCTATTGCATTGAATAATTTTATTTTGTCGTCATTTTATTACGGATACGAATAAAGACTAATGCACTAATACCAAGCAATCCTAACACACCGCCCAAGATCACATACCCAAAAGTACTTTGTTTTGCATTTACGGTCCAACTGTCCGTAAACACATAATCCCCATCCGTGTCTTTGACAACAATCGAATACAAGCCTTCGTCCGAAGATGTGAACAATTCTTGTTGGCCATAGTTGCCACTTTCCATAACGGTACTATCAACTACTAATTCAACTTGTAGGATTTCGTTTTTATAAATATAAATAGTGACATTGCCTTGTTCCAAATATAACCAATATGGATTATAGTACATACTTACGGTACCTGTTTTTGCGGTACCACTACCACTATCTAAGTAGAAGCAATCGCTGGCACTTTTGGTTTTGTGTTGAATATTAAATGCTACATCATGTAAAACCCCATCTTGTAAAATATTATTAAACGCTTTTAATGTTACTACATAACTGCCAGGATTAACGTTCGCATTAAACTCCATATATTCATTAACTTTCAAATTATCAAAATCATGAATCACTTTACCATTACGTTTAACAGATACAACTTGCACATGAGGATAAATTGGCATACTGAAAGTTTCCCTGATTGTATGTGATGGAATAATTTGGAACGTAAATTCAGCTTTTAAATTATTTAGCGGATTATTATCAATACGATAGGTAACTGCAATCTGGTACGAACCACTCTTCGTCCAAACGTAAGACGGTTTTTGTTCTGTAATGACAGTCTTTTCTTCTACGTTAGAGCTGGTATAAGTAACTTCAATTTCACTGATACAATAATACTTGTTTAAGAAATTTGGATCTTGCGCAATTTCGTTAGCAAATCGTTTGCTTAAGAAATTGTTACCATAATCTACTAATTTAACTTCAACACGATCATTATAGGTCATTCCATTGATTGGCATCTTATTGTTAATTAAAACCATCGGTTTTGTTCTTACCCACAACATGTAACGGTCCCGTCGATAGTTAATACTGTTTTTATCTGTTTCCTGTTGATCACCAAAATACAAATAATTACCAACCATATCATGCACCGCAAATTCATAAAAACCGGCATCATAACGATTAATGACAAAAACTTGACCAGCAGGTAAAGTTTTTACTAATTGACCATTAAAGTAACAATCAACCAAAAGAGTATTTCCTTCAACAATGTAATAAGGAATTGCTGAAGACAAACTGATTTCAATTTTATTCTCATGTTCCTTCATAAAGGCATCATCAACCTCATGATAAGTCGGTGTAATAGAAGAAGTCGTAGGATCAATTTCAAGACTGCCATTGTAAACTCGATTTGGGTCAGCACTTAATTTTAATTTAATTGGAGTTATGGATTCATTTAAGTTCCCTTTGGCAACACCAGTCGTTGCAATATATATTGGATTGTTACCAAGTTCATTTGATAATTTCCAAACCAACGTACTGTTGGCACTGTCGTAAGCATAATAAGGGTTACCCGCGTCACCAACCAAAAAACGACCGTTTTGACCAGGTTCAACTTTCAAACCATGTGAATCACAATCAGTTAAATCCCCTGCCTCAATTGTAAAAATATAACGAGGAATCATGATATAATCTTCATTATTATTTTTATTGTATCTAAATTTATAATCAGTTGAACTTGCTTGTATTTTTTTACCATCATCGTAAACCAATACTAATTCATCACCAATTTGAGCAATTTCAAATTCATAAGATTTTTCTGCCCATATACTGTTACGCAATGTAACTCTATATTTTCCAGCAAGTTTAAACGTATGTTGTGTGGTTCCAGCTTTTAAAGTAAAACGTTCAACTTGTTGTTCATATGTTCTTGTGTACGAAACAGTAACCGGGAAAATTGACGCGGTATCGGTAAGGTTAAGTGTTACTTCACCGGCTAAAGTTTTATTTTCTACTACAATTGATTGCTGACTCGCGTTTTTCCAATTCACGTTTGGCAAACGAGTATCAAAAACAAATGTTTTATCAAAGAGGATTGCCCCACTTGCTCGTCCAGTAGCGACAATACGATATTGTTCAAGCGTACTTATTCCTTTGGTTGGAGTGAATGTATAAGTATATGTTTTTGTATCAGGGGAAACATGTGGTTGTGGTAAATCCGTCAATATTTCGCCTGTAGCGGCATTGTAAAACGACACATTATAAGCTTCACGTAAATAGCTAAATTGAACACCACGTTCATCACCGACGTAAATAACGCCGTTTTGTGTCACTGTGTTACCATAAACTATAAACTTAATAGTGCTTTCCTTTTGTTGATGATACTCGGTAATACTTACACGACCAAACGGATCCGTTACTTTAATAATCAAATCCTGTTTTGCATAACCTTGTATTTGTGTTCCATAAATTTTAAAGTTGTAGTCATGAACAACTTTATTGTCAACAGTTGTGACAGTCATCTTATATAATGATGCCAATCCTTCTTCGAATAAAATTTTTGGTAACTCTTCAAGATTTGCCACCACCAATGTTACGTCATTTTCACTTACACTGGATTGATAACAATCCAGTTGAATTTTGGACGCGTTTTCACGAATGTTATAAAAATTATATACTTCCTTCGCGCCAATGCGATCATACAAAGTATATGCACATTTTACGCCTTTCTCGGTGGCGGCATTAATCCAATCATCCAAAACTTGGCATAATCCATCCTCAGTCTTTGGCGCACTGCCCATTTTATTATTGATACGCCAGCTTGCTGTGCTACCTAAAACCAGATAATAATCGTCACCACATTCAAACTTAAAAGAATCATTACTCAAAAAGAATTCGTGAACACTAGACTTGGAAGCATGCATTTCAATTCCAGCCATTACTTTGTCATTACCATTGTTGACAGCACCAATAAAATTAATCCCGTTTACGTACTTTTTGCCTTGGATTTGAATTCTATATTCTTTAGTGTTTCCCGCATAATCGGTTTCTGTAATCATGTAATATTTCATTTCGTTATCGCGCAAACCAACAATCTTAGAGAACGGAATTCCCTCTGCCCCAGAATACAACTTAAAGCTTACTGCTGATTGAGTGCCATCACCTTTATAATCCACCTCACGATAAGAAATGGTTTCTGTTTCCAAGTAACGAGCTTCAGCACTTGGGCTTTCAAAAACAAAATCTTCATCAATGCCATAAATGTATCCATCAGGTACTTCCGCCAATGTGGACGCTAAATTATCCCGTTGTTTAATTCGTTCAAGGTTAAAACTTGGTGCAGCCTTATCAAACAAAATTGTGTATTTTGTTGAATCACCATTCGTCGTAATTAAATTTACAGATAAACTAGAACCATTTTCAATAGCTTTGCCCGCCAAGAACGTAGACATGATATCAAAAACATATTTATTTTCAACAGGTGCTGGAACATCAAATTTTATACTTTCACCGAAACCAACCGAAGTCCATGTTGACGTAGTCGCGTTAACATCAATTTCAACGTACAAACTATTTGGATCACTTTCAAACGCAAACTTCAAGTCCTTTAACGTACTTGGGTCAACAACGTATGTATAATTTTGACCATCAAATTCCATATCAGAACTATTGATTGTTTGATCCTCATCTAATTGAATTTCGGCATCTACGACACGTCCTAGCTCTAAATTTAAAATCAAATAATCATAATTCGCGCTTGTTGGTGCGTTAGCATCTTTCAATTCGGTTAAATTTCCATTAACTAACATGCAAGAAACATTACGCGCATCATCAGAGATAATCAGTTTATATTCTGAACTATCCATTGGAGAACTATGATTACCAACTCCCCATGAACCACTACCACTACCCAATTCAAAAACTTGATTGTTATAAACATAACTAAAGCGTGGGGTCAACGACGGGAAGCTCAATGATTTTTCACCTGTTAACTGACCATTCATAGAGGCAGCTTCAATTGTAATATTATAATCAATTCCTTGATGGCCATAAGAATATTTACTTTCAAAACCATGAACGACAGCAACACAATTACTATCTAACTGATTATTTTTATCGGCAAAAACAGAAGCCCCTGCTGTTTTATTCG
>JAZSQY010000041.1:0-13207 GCA_045538225.1 Clostridia bacterium
AAGCGGTCTTAGGAAGACAATGACTAGACCCAACTCCTTGGCTCACAGAACGACATGGCTACGATCCGACTTCAAGATGGCTGCTTCTTTTTCACCTTCAGCAACCAAGATTTTACTGCGTTTTTCACCTTCGGCTAACAAAATATTTTCACGATGTTCGCGTTCAGCACGCATTTGTTTTTCCATGCTTTCTTGAATAGCTGCCGGTGGTAAAATGTTTTTCAATTCAACGCGGGTAACTTTAATCCCCCATGGGTCGGTTGCTGTATCAATAATTTCGCGCATTTTGGTATTAACGGTATCACGACTGCTTAAAGTTTCGTCCAATTCCAATTCACCAACGATATTACGCAAAGTCGTTGCGGTCAAATTTTCAATCGCCGCCATCGGACGTTCGATACCATAGCTGTACAATTTCGGATCCACAATTTGAAAGAAGACAACACTGTCAATTTGCATGGTAACGTTATCTTTTGTAATTACTGGTTGCGGTTTAAAATCTGCAACTTGTTCTTTTAAAGTGATTGTCGGTAAAGTACGGTCAATAAAAGGCACAACAAATCGTAACCCTGTTCCCAAAGTACGATGATATTTACCTAAACGCTCCACAATTAATGCAGTTCCTTGTTTAACAATACGAATCGATAAAGCCAAGATAACGCATAACGCGACACCGATGACAGCGATGGTAATAATTAAAGCTTTCATATTCATTTTTTTCTAATCTCCTTTTTATGCTTATTTTGCGGTTTCCTCAGCAGCCGCTTGCACAATCATTTTGTTTCCTTCTACGCGTTCAATCGTAACAAGGTCACCTTTCTTCAATTCTGCATCACAAGCAGCCGTCCAAACCACGTCATTAATTTTAATGGAAGATTTGCCATCCACAACATCGGCCAATAAACGAGTGGTTTTGCCAAAGTTTTGGTCAACGTTGGTGGGTACGGCTGGTTTCTTCATAAAACGTTTCACTAATGGACGGGTTGCACAAATTGCGACAATTGAGACACTAAAGAATGTCACCAATTGCCAAACGACATCGACACCGAAAATTGCCAAAATCAAACTTACCAATGCCCCCAGCGAAAAACAGCACGCAAAGAAGTCTACCGTAAAAAATTCTAATAACAATGTTGTGGCAATCACAACTGCCCAAACAATGATCGTCGTTGTTGTTAACATATTAAATATATATCAGTTTTTTAACGTTTGTGTCCACTTTTTTTTTGTAAAGCACTAATCCGTTCGCGGTATTGAATCGCCAATTCGAAGTTCAAATTTTGGCTGGCAAGATTCATCAATTCCGTCAACTGTTCTATCGTTAAATTGTCTTCTGGTCCATCGCCCTTTTCTTTCTTCGTAATGTACAAAGAGTTTTTAATTGAACTGTAAACTGTCCGCGGCACAATATTGTGTTTTTGATTATAATCCATTTGGATTTGGCGACGGCGTGCCGTCTCATCCATTGCGGCCTTCATGCTGGGTGTAATTTTGTTTGCGTACAAAATGACCCGCGCTTTCGCATTACGTGCAGCACGTCCAATTGTTTGAATTAAGGCACGGGCGGAACGGAACAAACCTTCCTTATCGGCATCTAAGATTGCGACCAATTCGACTTCGGGTAAATCCAAGCCTTCACGCAATAAATTTATGCCCACAATCACATCAAACTGGTCTTGACGGAAAGCAGTCAAGATTTCGGTACGTTCCAAAGTATCAATTTCGCTGTGCAAATAACGCACGCGCACTTGATTTTCGGTTAAGAAAGCGGTGAGGTCTTCCGCCATTTTTTTGGTTAATGTTGTGACCAAAATTTTCCCTTTTCCTGCGGCCACAGTACGAATTTCCTGTAACACATCACTAACTTGATGATCTTTGTTGCGTACAAGTACTTCGGGATCCAATAATCCAGTCGGTCGAATAATTTGTTCCACAATATGTTCGCCAGCTAATTCCTTTTCATAACTTTCCGGGGTCGCCGAGACGTAAATGCACTGCCCTAAACGTTGGTTAAACTCTTGGAAATTTAATGGCCTATTGTCATACGCAGAAGGCAAACGAAAACCAAAATCAACCAAAACTTTTTTGCGTGCGCGGTCACCATTGTACATTCCGCGGATTTGTGGCAGAGTTATGTGTGATTCATCAATAAAAACTAAGTAATCTTCGGGGAAATATGACATCAAAGTGTACGGTGGCTCGCCGGGTTGGCGCCCGTCAAAATAACGTGAATAATTTTCAATGCCTTTCACGAAGCCCAACTCCGCCAACATTTCCATGTCGTAGTTAGTACGTTGTGTGATGCGGTGACTTTCCACCACCATGTTGTTATCGTCAAAGAACTTTTTTTGAATCGCCAAATCCGCACGAATTTTTTCAATCGCTTCTTTTAAACGTTCGGAGCCGACAGCAAAGTGCGATGCCGGGAAAATTGCTATATGTGACAAAGAAGAAATTTTCTGTCCGGTTAAAGCGTCAACTTCAAAAATACCTTCAATTTCATCACCCCAAAATTGAACGCGAACCGCTACGTTGGATGCGTACGCCGGAATAATGTCCACAATGTCGCCGTGCGCCCGAAAGCTGCCACGGACAAAATCAACATCGGCGCGCTTGTATTGGTTGTTGACAAGCTTGGATACCAAGTCGCGGCGGTTCATTTCCATTCCGGGACGCAATGAAATTCCCAACTTGAAATATTCTTGCGGTTCACCCAACCCATAAATACAAGAAACCGAAGCCACGACAATCGTATCATTACGTTCGCATAAAGACGAAGTAGCTGCATGACGTAATTTATCGATTTCGTCATTGATCGCCATGTCTTTTTCGATGTAAGTATCGGTTGCCGGTAAATAGGCTTCGGGTTGATAATAATCGTAATAACTGACAAAATATTCGACGCGGTTTTCCGGAAAGAATTCTCGAAACTCGTTACACAGTTGGGCGGCCAAAGTTTTATTATGCGCAATAACCAAGGTGGGTTTATTCGCATTTTTAATAACATTGGCCATGGTAAAAGTTTTACCACTCCCCGTTACCCCCAACAAAACTTGATGTCGCGCACCATCCTTAAGGCCTTGCGTTAAAGCAGCAATAGCACGCGGTTGGTCACCGGTGGGCTGGTATTGAGAAACGAGTTTAAAGTCCATATTTTATTTTCCGGCAATTTTGTTCAAAAATAAACCTAAAATGAATGCAACAACAGCACCGCCCACGGTTAATCCCAATTTCCACAAGAGAGATTTTATCATTTGGCGTTTTTGCGATTGACGTTCACGGTCAAAAGCGGCACCGCGCATGGTTAAAGAAACTAAGAAATAAAGTTTTCCGTCTTTGTCCTTCTTTTCGCATTCAATATAGTCGTCCAATGCCAAATTCGTCATGACCACATCTAATTGACGTGCTGTAATTTCATACTTTGGCATCAAAGCAGCTAATAATTCTTTGGGGGTGAAAATCCCTTTGTTTTCACCCTTGCATTTTTCGAAAATATACGACATGACACGGGCTTCAGTCTTATTTAACATCTTCTTTTTTGTCCTCTACGTTTTTCGGAGTTTTTGCCTTACCCTTTGCCGCGCGTGGAGCGTCAACGAAACGGGTTGCACGTGCAGTCTTGATGAAGTAGTAAACAACACCAGCCAATAATCCAACAGACAAGACAATTAAGATAATACCCCAAACATTGTTCAAGTTGTGGTTACGGTTAGTAACATCAACGTCAATTGTAAATTCGATTGAAGCAGAAACAGTCGACGAAGTGTATTTGTTTGGCATCGAGATGTTAACTTTATAAGTACCGCTACCCTTACTCAAATCAAATTTGTACATAAATTTTCCGTCTTCGGTTATTTTAATTGCTTTAGTTTCGTCTTCTTTATCTGTCCAGTCACTGCTGTCGATGAAAGCGCCACCATCAAAGCTTACAGAAACATTCACGTTTTCATAGAAATATGCGGTCGTTAAATCTTCTGGATTAATGCCAGCATTGTCATCTTCTGGTTTTGGACCATTGGCAATCAAAGCTTCCATATCCGCGTTACCAGTGAAGTAAACTTTTGACATATCAATTGTCACATAACGGTGTCCATCGATGTTTTCAATCACAACGTCTTGTGTGCTTTCTTTACTGATTTCTTGGTTACCTTTTCCGTCATCATTGTTATAGGTCAAGAAACCTTCGTTCCAAGCCAAAGTACCATTTTGTAAGTTTCCGAATGTTACATTGAAACTTAAGGTTGTGGTACTGGTTTTGTAAGAAATGGTGTAAACACCAGCAACACTGCTTTGTTTTTTGGTTGCTTCTAAGTAGTTGTTAGCATCATATTTAGATTTGCAATCTGCGTTGAATTCACCTTCTGGACGGAAAACATAGTATCCATCAATTGGGTTGATCACACTTGCTTTATCCACACTGCCACCAGCATTCTTTTTCTTGCTGGAAACTAAGTATGTACTGTTACCACCTTTTTGAACGGTGATTTCAACTTCGTCAGAACTGTGTGTATCGGTAACCAAATTTGCCATTGGAATCGCAATTGCTGGATACATATAACCAGTGATTGCAGTTCCTTCATAAATTGGTTCCAAATAATCCCACAAGAAGGCACTGTCAACAACGAAATCAGTTGCTGCGCCATAGTTTGAATCAATAAATTGGTTCAAAGTAATCGCATAAGCTGGTTGCTTGTCGGTATAATTTTCGGAAAGAGCATATTCTTTACCAGCAACAAGATGGTGACCAGCAGTAGCTGTACCTGTCGCATTAGCAGTTGTTGCGGCATTCCACAAAATACCTGCATCTTTGTAATCTTCACCAACACGGATGTTTTCGTTAGCGGTGTCATTGCTGTTAACTTGAACAACGTAGTTGACTGTTTTTAACAATGTATTACCGTCGGCTTTATAGAATTTATATTGGAAAGTATATTGTCCGTCTTTGTTTGGAACAAAGTTGTTACCCAATATACAATTTGGATCATTTACGCCCATCACAGTTACTGTATAGTAACCTTTAACATCGTTGCTGATATTGCCTTCATTATCATAAGCATACAATTGACGATTTTTTGCAAAATATTTTTCGGTGCTGGAGCTATCTTTGCTGATAACCCAGTTTGGTAAAACCAATGATTCGCCCAAAGCGATGGTTTTGTCTACGGTATAATCATTGCTTGCTAAAGTTGACAAGCTCAATGGAGTTACACCCCAATCACCACTGGATTCAATGGTAATATTGGTAACCGAAGTAGTAACTTTTTCGCTGCCAAATGCGTTTGCAGTGACAACCAATTTGTATTCACCACTGACACCAGGAGTGAAATATAAGTTCGTTAATTCAAGTGTTTGGCTGTATGAAGAAATTGAACTTACGATTTCTGCATCGGCTTCAGCACTGTTCATCAAGTTGACCGGAACCATTTTGTTACCTTTCACTTGGTAAACGGCAACACTCATTTGACCGTCAACAGGGTTACTTCCCCAGCTCATTGAAATGCTTTCAATTTCAACAGTTTCACCGGCAACATATTTATTGGTTCCAAATGTTGGCGCAGTTATTGTCGCGGTTGCATCATTGTTAACATTATGAATCGCAAATTCCGCACGTTTCCAAGCATAACCATATTGTGCGAATTCGTCTTGGTTGTTAGCGCTAATTAAAGTGTTGTCAAAATAAGTACCTGCAACAGGATTTTCAACTATTTTAAATTCTTTACGCAAATTTGCTTGCATTGCATTGAAGTTACGTGCAACAGCATAAATGTATAAATTATCGCATTTTTCCAAAGTTTCAATTGATAATTTGGTTTCGTCGTTTTTGCCTGCCGCTGCATTATATTGATAAAGATTATCTAAATCTACGGTGCCACGCAATTTGTTTGCACTGGTTTCCAATTGAGATAAAATTTGGATACCTGTTTTACCACCAAATGCCGTAGCATCGGTAATGTTTGCAACTAAATAGTAATCAACAGTAATTTTATCGTTTGGAGTGTAACTATCTGTAACGGTTGGTTTATTGAAGTTAAAGGTGTGACCTTCGGACAAGTATACATCACTTACTTGGAACACGTTGCTTTCGTCAATTTTTGGTGTATTGTCTTTGTGGTCGAAGCTGTTATTAACATAGAAGTATAAATATTTTGTTTTTGTGTTGGCGTAACCTGCGCTGTATTTTTCGCCGTTCGCAAATTCAGGTTGAACTTCTTCAACAACAACACGGATACGATACAAACCTTCATTTTTAACCAATTGAACGGTGTTACCTGAACTGGTCGGGTTGTCACCAACGAAAGAGATTGTCAAAGGTTTTGTATAATCATAAACGAAATTCTTAGCGTCATTTTTGTCGGTACTATTGTAAACATAGTTACCAGTTGCAGAATTGCCGTTTTTGTCTTGAATTTGTTCGATGTGGAAAGTTGTAACTTTCATTTTTTCAAAAGAAGTTGCATTATCGTGTGGGAAAATTGCCGGCAATACTAACCCGCTGTTGGCATCAACTGTGATTTTCTTGGTGGTTGCGGCATCTGGTTTTTCGGTCATTGGCAACGCATTTGCATATTGCGCCAACAGATTATCGAAATCTTCGTTCATTTTAGCAACATCACTTGCGCTGGTTTTGTCATAACCTGCAACCCAAGCGAAGTTTGGTTCGATGCTGTCGCGGTAGATACGAACACTGTCGCTCCAATAACGAACGCAAGTTTTGTTAGCATCTTGTTCAACGTTGTTTTTGTCGGCATCAAAGTTTTCGTCCATTTGATAACCAAACAAAGTTGAAGTTTCGAATTGGAAACGATACCAACCCAAAGCTTTAATTTTAACTTTCAAGCCATCAACTTCTAAGTATTTATCGGTAGCTACCCCGTTTTCTTTTACAATCCATTGACCATCACTGTCTTTTTCAACCGTCAATGTAACGATTTTGTCAGATGCTTTTGACCAATCACTTGGTTCAGTTGCATAAGGAGAACATTGTACTTTGAAAATTTTGGTTTGTGCTTCAACATTAAATGAAGTCGTTCCAACTTTTGCAGTGTCAGCAGTTGGAGCAGTCAAAGCAACAGTTGAATAATAACCCAAGTTTTTAACGCTTGGCGCACTTGGAATATTTGCAAAAATAACTTTGTCGGTTGTTACGTCTTTAATTTCGATATTTGACAAAGGCAAAGCGGCCAATAACTTTTGTTCATCAGCGCTGTACAATTTATAGGTAACTTTTAAAATGCCTGTTTTTTGAGCATCGCCCAAATTAATTACAATACCATTTTGGTCGATTGCAATATCGCTTGCCGGGAAGGTGTGGTTTTCACGTGCAACTTCCGCAGTTAAAATATATTTAACAGCACCATCAACAGTAATGTTTGCATAAGCACCACCGAAAACTGCGGCATCGCTACCCTTTTCGATTTTTTCAACATCAACAGAAACTCCGCCAACTTTGTAAGCAGCAGGCAAAGGCAAAACCAAAGAAGTTAAATCTTTTGGTGCAACAGTTGCAACGTTTTCTGGCATGGTCATACCGTAAGTGGTATCGGTAACGGTTACGGTATAAGTATTAAACAAAACATCGTTTGCATAGAAACGCCATTCGTATTGACCGATTTCTTCATATTTATATGTAGTGATATCGTCGGTATCACCTTCGCGAATAACGATTTCTTTACCAGCATGGCAAAGCTTAACAACGCCGTTGCTCGTTACGCTTGGTGTCGTAATGGAAGTACCAACATCCACCGTACGTGCCGGCATATTAGTAATTGTATACGCAGTGGTACCATTAATACCAGCAGCCATAGCATTAACACGTAATGCTGCAACTACAGAAACGACCGGACTAAAAATCCCCATAACAGCCACTAAAAGCAAAACAATGGCGGGGGCGAATAAGTGTTTTAACGATTTTTTCAATTTGTCCATGATGATAATATAAAGGTATTATGTTAAATTGGCAAGATATTATTTATAACAATTGTTGACTTTACTTCCAAAACAAGACTACAATATTCACATGACGAACGTAATGATAAATCGCGACGGGAAATACGTTAAAATGGAACACGCCAATCTTTTAGATTTGCCAACCGATGAACGTATCTGGATTCAACTTGTAAATCCCAATGAAATTGAAGTTCACCGTGTAATTGATGAGTTACGCATACCGGAAGATTTTGTACGTTCGGCGCTGGATGATGAAGAAGGTCCGCGTTTAGATCTTGACGATGATACGCAATACAGCTTAACCGTGTTTGACATCCCGGTCATCCAACGCGAACACACCAGCGATGCCCCATATACAACAATTCCATTGTCAATTATTAAAAAAAATAATCTTACAATCACAGTTTGTTTACAAGACAACTTCAAGTTCCACGAAATTAAACAAGGTACATTGCGTACAAACGTATTACTGGACAGTAAAAAAATTGATTACCAATTCTTATTGGCTTTCCACAGTCTTTACGAAGTTTACTTGCGCGCGATTGACCGTTCCAGTACACGCATGGAAAGCAAGTTGATGCAATCACGTAACACGGATACAAACTTACGTGAATTGATGCGCTTAAAAAATGCGTTGATTTACTTCGCATCATCTTTGCGCCAAAACATTATTGTAGCCGAAAAGCTTATGGCACAAAAAGGCTTAACCGAAGATGATGTGGAAACTTTGGATAACATTGTCATCGAAATTAAACAAGCATTTGCAACTTGCAACCTGCAACGCGAATTGATGACAGAAACGATGAGCACCTACGCAAACATCGTCAGCAACCAATTAGCCGAACGTATGCGTTTATTAACGATTGTTACGATTATTTTAGCAATCCCGACTTTAATTGCCGGTGTTTATGGAATGAACGTACCACTGCCCTTTGGGAATTTAGGCAACCTGATACCATTCTTTATCGTTTGTGCCTTCATGTTAGTTGCTTGTATCTGTGTAGCGGCTTGGATTATTCCTAATCGTCACAGCATGGATAAAATCCACAGAAAGAAACGCCGTCACAAAAAACATTCTCACAAAGAAGAAGTTTACGAAGATTAACAATTTGTTTGATTTGCTAATAAAGCCCGTGCATGAGCCAAGGCCGTAGAGCCGCCGCCAATGATACGGGCTATTTCATGTTCGCGCGCTTCCGCATCCAATGGATAGACATTGGTAACGGTTTGTTCCGCGTTGACATTCTTTTGAATTAAGAAATGAGTGTCCGCCATCGCCGCCACGGGAGCCAAGTGCGTGACCACAATAATTTGTGAACGTTGGGATAAAGCGCCCAACTTAGCCGCCAAAGCCACCCCCATCTTGCCGGAGATCCCCGTATCAATTTCGTCAAAAACCAAAGTTTTTTGGGGAGCCGGATTAGCAACAGTTTTTACGGCCAACATTAAACGGCTCATTTCACCGCCTGAAATAATTTGCGCCAAAGGTCGCACCGGCTGCCCAACATTGGCCGAGAACAAAAATTCAACTTCATCAGCGCCGTTTGCTTTGGGCGCAACCGAATGAAACTGCACTTCAAATTGAGTTTGTTCCATACCCAAGTCTTTCAACTGCTCAATTAATTGAATCGATAATTCGCACGCCGCTGCTTTACGCGCCGCAGTCACTTCGGCAGCTAATTTTTCCACAACGGCAGTTTGACTGTCAATTTGAGATTGTAATTTTTGAATCGTATCCCCTGCCTCCAAAAGACGCGTGTATTCGGCTTGGGTCTGATCCAAAAAGGATAAAACATCGGCAATTGTGGCACCATATTTCCGTTTCAAGTTTTTTATTTCATCCAAACGGTCAAACACACTTTCTAAGGCATCGGCGCTAAAGTCCATACCATCCAAATAATCACGCAAATCAATCAGGATATCACCGATTTCACTCCCCGCGGCACCCAAACGATCGGACAGCGCTTGCAATTTATTGTCATACTGTTGAATTCCACCCAACCGTTTTTGCGTTACGCCTAATGAACCATCGGCATCGGTCAGGTTGTCAATAGCTTGTTGTAAGCCTTCGGCTAATTTTTCTGCATTACGTAAAACCAAAGCGCGTTGGTTTAAAGTATCTTCTTCGTCTACGGATAAATTAGCGCGTTCAATTTCATTGATTTGATATTGATATAAATCTAATAATCTTGCACGCTCTTCGGGGTTATCACCATATGTCGATAGTTCACTGCGCAACGCTTGTAATTCTTGGTAAGCCATTTGATATGCTGTCAAATCGGTTTTGGCAAAAGCATCGAGAATATGTAAATGATTTTTGGCATCGAGCAGTTTTTCGGTATCGTGCTGTCCATGAATATCAATTAAATTTCCAGCCACTTCGCGCAAACCTTTTAAAGTCATGGGTTCATCATTGACACGGATTTCACTTTTGCCGTTGGCATGTAAAGTACGTACAATAATCGTATCATCAAAAACGGCCGTGACGCGTGCAAAGTCCGCACCATGACGAATGGCATTAACAGATAATTTATCACCAAAGATAAAGTTTAAGCTGCCAATAATAATGGATTTACCGGCGCCCGTTTCGCCAGTTAAAACGTTAAATGTTTCACCGAAATTGATTTCCACGGCAGGAATCAAAGCCATATTTTGAATACGCAAAGTATTTAGCATTTCACTCCTCCATTAACTTTTCGACATCGTCAATGACTTCATAAACTTTACCTTCGGCTTGGTCCAATTCTTGCAAAACGGTTTTAACCAATTGAGCTCCATTGATAAAAGTATCCAAAGCTTGGTCAATACGTTTTTCCGCTTGAATGGATTGTGTTAACTTTTCTAATTCCGCAATTGTTTTATTCATCGACTGTTACTCCAATTCTACCATCATTAAAGCAAATTTGCAATTTGTCTTTGGGTTTTAAATCGCGCACGCTTTTTACCACTTGGCCATCTTTTGCAACCGCGACAAAGTCTTTGGGGAACAAATTCATGAAGCCTAAAGCTTGTGCGCGAATATGTTGTAAACGACTAGTGATAGCATATTTTATTTGCGACCATAAGCACAAAACAACATCTTTTTGTGATACTACTTCAGGAATGACCATTTCCGCTGCCGCCGATGGGGTCGGTGCACGTAAATCCGCCACGTAATCCACCAAAGTAAAATCGGTTTCATGACCAACCGCCGCCACAATGGGTAATTCACTCCCCGCCACCGCACGTGCCACAGCCTCCGTATTGAAGCACGACAAGTCTTCGTTGGAGCCGCCACCGCGCGCGACAATAATCAAATCCACATTTTTAACACGGTTAAAGTAAGTAATACCGACACAAATTTCCCGCGCGGCACTTTCACCTTGTACCGCAGCCGGATACAAAACAATATCCACGGTCGGATTGCGGCGACCGGTTACATTCATGATATCATGAATCACGGCACCATAGCGCGAACTAACCACTCCAATACGTTTCACTTTGTCGGGCATGGCTTTCTTTTTGTCGAACAGGCCTTCACTCTTTAATTTTTCGGTTAAAGCTTTTAACTGTTCTAATAAATCACCAGCACCCGTTTTTACTAAAGCATGAACATTGAAATTGATTTTACCGGCCTTGTGCCAGTAGTCTACCGTTCCACGCACAGTTACTTGGTCGCCGTTCTTTACTTTACAACGGGACTGGTCCCAACAAACACAAGGAATGCTGGCCTCGCGGTCGCGTAAAGTAAACCACACACCACTTCCCCGCACCGAGGCACCGGAAACTTCACCGGTTAATAAAACATTGTGTAACATTTCTTCGGCAACGAAAACCGACTTAATGTAGTTATTTAATTGCGTTACCGATAATTCCATTTTACTCCGCCAATTTTGCTAAAAGACCATTTACAAAACCGCCACTTTGTGCGTCACCGTATTTTTTCGCCAACTTCACGGCTTCATTAATAATCACCGCAGATGGAACTGCACCAATCATCATTTCGGCCGCAGCCAAACGTAAGACCGCCAAATCGGTTTGACGCAAACGGTCAATCGTCCATTTTTGCAAACGTTCACTAATGCGTGTATCAATCTTTTCACGTAAATCCAAGAAAGTATTCACGACTTGATTGATGTATTGTTCTTCCGGAGCAGGTGCCGTTTTCCCGTCCAAAGCCAAGGCCCAAGCATCTCCATCGAAAGCAGCTCCGTTGCCGGTGGCAAAAACCAAACGGAAAGCTACTTCACGCGATTCACTTCTGCTTAGTGCTTGCCCCATATTTGGCACCCCGCACATAGATATTCACTTTATCAATTTTTTCTTTGGTAAATTGAGTTGCTGTATTTAAAACAGCTTCTTGCACACGATAAGCAACATCCGGAACCGAAAAACCGGTCAATACCGAAATATTAACATCAACAATTAAGTTGCTGCTGTCTTTACAGCGAGAAATTTTGATGCCCGTATCTTTTTCTTTGTTTTTATAAGGTTTCTTGCCAACACTGGCAACACCACGCACTTCCTTGATTGAAAGCGCTAAAGATTCATTCAATAAATCGTTGGCAAAACGGGTTTGACCCAAATATTCGCCATTCTCAATGTGTATAATGGTTTCCATTAATTACAGTTTAATATATTTTGCCAACGTGTCAATGGTTTGTTCCAAGGTTAAATTGCTGTTGTCAATGTAGATCGCATCGGGAGCTTGCCTTAACGGTGCAACGGTACGATTAACATCAAGTTCGTCACGTTCTTTAATTTGCGCCATGACTTCCAACAAAGAATAATGTTCACCTTTGGCATCTAAATCTGCCTTACGACGTTTTGCACGAACTTCCAAAGAAGCCGTTAAAAAGAATTTATATTGTGCGTTTGGCAAGACCACGGTTCCAATATCACGACCTTCTAAGATATAATTGCCTTGGGCCGCCACCGCCGCAATTTGACGGTTAACATAATCACGGACACCAATGTAAGCCGCAACCACGGGCACAGCCAAACTGACACGATTGTCACGAATACGCGGAGTAACATCCTGCCCTTGGGTAAACACACGTAAATCATGATTTTGTGCGGAAAAAATACGCAAGTCAATCTTATTCAAAGTCAACAAAATGCGTTTTTCATCGTGGATATCAATCTCATTATCCAACAAAAATAACGCAACCGCACGATAAGCGGCTCCGGTGTCCAATGCCGAAATGCCTAATTTCTTAGCTAATCCTTTTGTTACTGCGCCCTTACCGCTGGCAACTGGTCCATCGATTGCAATGTTAAT
>JAZSQY010000005.1:0-39624 GCA_045538225.1 Clostridia bacterium
ACAGTTTTTGCTAAAATAACTTTGTTTACGACTGGCATAAAACAAAATCCAAGCCCGCATTAAACGACCATTTGTTATTTGATTTTCCTTTAACCATTCACGCCATACATCTAATAATGGTAATTTTTGATTTTGATCAGCGAACTGCCAATAATATTGTACATTCCCAACCAAGATTGTTTCACCTTGTCGATTCACAAATGTATCTGTTTTATGCACTTCAATCAATCGGGACAACGAAACTAAATCAGAACAGGCACAAATTAAATTTTTGGAAAATTGCTTACTTGGTTTCCCCACTTTTTTACCACGAATTAAATTTGGTAAGTGCGAATCAGGGAAATATTCTTCCCAAATTTTAACATATTTTTCCATGTATTCCGCGCTAAATTGATTTGGTATATATTTATCTGTTTTCAAAAACAATGTCTTGGTTTTTGTTGATGATTCTTCTACCGTTACTAAACTTTCTAATAAAATTTTTTCTTTGGCTGGTAATTTATCTGATTGTAATCGAGTAGTTAAAAATCGTTCAAACCTGCCCACCAAATTATTCCGCTCTTGACCTTTTTTCAACTGCAAAATTATATCTAAACCACCTAATCGAACTTCTTCGGTTTTATGTTTTAACAAGCGTTCAATACTTTTTATCAAATCGTCATCGTTTTGCTGCAATAAAAGACCCGTAATATTTTCACGGATATCTGCTGCTTTAAAGCGTAAATGTTCTTCAATTAAACGATATTCATCAGTTGACAACTCTAATTGCGAAACTATCTTACAAGCTTCTGCACGCGTAAATGATTCTTTATCAACCAAACCATGAAGTACTGTTTGCCGCTGCATTAATGTGGTTGGATTACTTAATAATGCTTGAAAACAATTTGACCGTGAATCAGCATTACACTCCTTAATTAACGCGCAACATTCATCAATCATTGTCGTATCTTCTGCCAAAGCAGCTAAAGTACACAATACTTCAGCGAGCGCACTTTTCTTAATTTCAACTACAAACCACGGGAAGACTGAATGCGTAAAAGTTTTCGTTTTAACATTAAAACTTGCATAGACAGTTTGGAAAATTTGATAATATGTCTTGATTTCCGCTTGATTATCAAACCATTTTTCTTGACTAAATGCCTTATAATTTTCACTTAAAACTTTATGAATAGTATAAATTTTTCGCGGCAAAAAATTAACCAACCAAACAGCTAATAATTCTTCTTTCGCGTAGTGTTGCTTAATTACAGGTTTTGCAAATTGGTGTCGCACTTCCTGATCTTCGGTATTATAAGTAAAATACCCTGCCACCCATATTTGATGATTCGTGCCACCATGAACCAGTTCTTCAACTTTTTGTTTTGCAACACTAATATCATCAACACCATAACTCCACAAAGCAATATACAACTGCATTGCGTCTTCTGATTTTAAATCATCACAGCGTTGTTTTTCATCAACTAAACATTGCAACATTAAATCTAAACTCTTCTGTGTAATCCGGTCGAAATCTTTAAAATTAGCTACAGAAAACCCTAGCCAACAGCCGATTGCGCGTTTTACCGATGAAAAACGCACTAAATTGTTTTCATTGATAACTTTTAAAAGAGAAATGAACCCAGCCTTTGTTCCGAAATCAGCATTTTCACAAATTGATTGTCGTAACCCTTCTTGCAATCGAGCAGCTAATAACAGCTTGCCCAACAACTCATAAAAATCCTCGCGATGACTAATCAATATGCCACGAATTAACTCAGTTGTCATTTGTGACGAACTGTTGGCTTCGGTTAATATTCGGCGTACAGCTTCTTCAACTTTAACATCATGATGGTCTAAAGCATACGCAACCTGCCAAGCACTATAACCACAACCCCGCCAAGCATTTTGCTCTAAAAAAGCTTGTGCATCATTTGGTAAACTTCGATTCAAAATTTGGTCTAATGGAGCATCAACCATATAAGAGTCAATTGCATGCCTCTTAATCATTTGTGCAATTTGCCACGCATAAACATCTTTATTTGTAGAACGGAAAGAACGGCGTCCACTTCCATGCGAGTAAGGATATTCTTGTATTATATCCGCAAAATACAAGATGACATCTTCAATATTTGTAATTGCGGCATTCTCAAAAAACCACGCAAAATTTTTCTTAATATATTTAGAGACTATCATCTTTGGGTTTTTTAAATCCTCTTCAAATTCAGCATAAATTTTTGATCTTGTAACATACCGTAGAAAATTATTTTGATCTTCTGTTAATAATTTCTTAACAGCATTTACGCGTTCACCCAATTTACTCTCATACTGTGCCGCCAACTGCTTTTTAAAAGCTTTTTCATCAAATGTATTTGCCATCATTTCTCCTTTACCACATACGTCCCGCCAGCATCGTCAACTTTACAAAAGTGAAAACATCACCCGCATTGACGGTGATTTTATCATCGATATTAATTATTTCTTTATCGCCTTGAAAGACACGAACCAACCCATCTTTCACTGCGTTTAAAGCCGTTAAAACTGCCTGTGCTTCATCAATATGGTTTTCGTTGTAATGAACTCCAAAAGTAAACTTACCGATTTCTTGCATACTTGCAAACTGCTCATCGGTCATAGATGTTAGACTCTTTGCGCGTTCCGCCCGTTCACGAAAAGCTCTTAAACACGTGCGCACACTTTCTTCTATAAGTTCTCGCAAAGTACCGGGGACAGTAGACAAGATGAAAGGAAATTCCTTAACCTTTTTGGCAAAATTTCCCAAGTGTTTTAAAGCAATTCGGATTTCAATACCGCCCTTATTTTCCACAGTCCTCCATAAAAAAATGGTCTATTAAAGTATAGTTTAAAACAATCTTTCCCGCAAGATTATTCTATTTTTAAATATTTTTTAATAAATAATACAAATAATTAAAACTTTAATTTTTGAAATTTTCCATGATAAATATTCAAGACAGAACAATTTTCGTCATAATCAAAATCATCATAAAACTCTGCTGGTAAATTTAAAATATTCATCAACATACATTTGTTAACATTTTTGTGTGCAAAAATAACAACTGTTTCAATGTCGCTTTGCTGGAAGATTTTTTCAATAAAATCTATTACTCCATTTAATCTTGTTGAAACATCTATTGGTGATTCACCCAAGAACTGAGGCTTAAAAAATGATATTGTGTTTTTCTGACAATTCTCGTAAATAGTTCCATACTTTTGTTTCTTGATTTCTCGATCAATCATGTGAAAAGCACCATAAGCTTGTTCCCTAAGCGCATTCAAAACAAAAACATGATCGGAATCATTATCAAAGTGTAAGCTTTCATTCGCATACTCATAAGTTGCCCTGGCTCTTTGATAAGGCGATACCAAAACAAGTGTTTTATCTTTATCAATACCGTTTGTCGTGAGATAATCAAATAATTTCTTACCAATTTCTCTCGACTGCGCTACTCCCTTTTCGGTTAAGTCTATTTTAGCGTCTTCAATAACTTGATCTTCATCTAAAAAAACATTTTCACTTTTCAGTTTTGTTCTTAGTGCATTTGACACAGACTCGCCGTGCCTTACCAGAAACACATTTAATTTTTTAAATAACGCATAAGGAGACCGTACTTTGTTTAAAATCTCTAAACCCTCATATCTGTAATACATAAAATTTCTCCTTTATTTTTTTTGTTAATCCCAAAGCCTTACAAACTACCTGCAACAATCTTTCCACTTGTCCACGCCCACTGTAAATTATATCCGCCACACATACCATCAACATTAACAACCTCACCAGCAAAGTATAAATTATTAACACGTTTGTGTTGAAGGTTTTCATCCAAGTCATTTAAATCAACCCCACCTGTATGAACTTGGTTATTATCCGAATAACCAACAAAATTTACTGTGAAATTTTTCATAAAATGAACTAACTGCTTAAAATCATTATCCGTACAATCTTTAGCTAACTTTTTATCCAAAGAAAGTTTTTCCAAAATGTTTTTGGCTAAGCTTTTGTGTAAAAAACCCTCAACAATATCGACTAACAAATAATCAGGATTATTTTGCACACTTGTTTGAACCATATCAAACACAGTTCTTTGGTCCAAACCAGATAATAAATCTATAGTTATTTTCCCTGTACCAATTTTGTTTCTTGCCAAATAAGCAGACAAATTAAAAATTACAATTCCACTGACTCCGTCTTCCTTAAACAAAATTTCCCCAGTTTCTTTGAAATCATTAAAACTTACTTTGACATTGCTGACACGAACACCAGCCAGTCCTTTATTTTTCGTAGTTTTTAATCCCACCAAACTTGGCTTAAAACCCACGTATTCAACATGCAATTGTTTCAAATATTCAGTGCCACTGTTACCACCTGTCGCAATGACCAATTTGTTACATACATAGGTTCTATTTTGAGTTGTAATCGAAAACATGTCCTTAACCTTGGCTACCGAAAGCGGTATTGCATTAACAATAGTTCTTACATTCTTTTTTAAACTAAGCGCCTTTAACAGTAAATCCAACACCGTATTCGCACTATTCGAAAGCGGATACCTGCGACCTTCTTGATCGGCGAATGTATGTATACCTAAACTTTCGAAATATTTTAACGTCTGCACATTGTCAAACTTATCAAAATACTGATTAACCAAAGGTGTATTATAGCACGCAGCCTTAATGACATCATTTGTCATGTTACATTTACCATTTCCTGTTGCTAAAATTTTTTTTCCAATCCTGTCGCTGGACTCAATCAATAATGTACTTTTGGTTGTGTTTAAGGCACACATAATTCCGCTGGCACCCGCACCAATAATAATTACTTCATATTTTTCCATCACATTCTCCTTAAATCAAAAATTTTACCAGCACCAGTTACCTTTTCATATTTTTCTTCACTAAACAACTCAAAATAACAATGTTTGATTTTTATTCTTCTTATCCTATAGCGATTGTTTTTTTCATCTTGGTAAATCAATACGGGACTATAACCACACTTAGTACAATCACGGCGATACACCTCACGAAACGGACAGTGACACAATGTCATCAATGTCGGATATCCACTAACCAACGCACTTCCACAATTTGTCGCCTGGTCTTTCTCAATCGACCAAATGACATTTGCACAACCTAAATCTAACAGCGCTTGCGCGGTATAACGATTATAGACATTTAATCCAATTCCGGCAATTGTTGTATATTGTTTAACCCATTTCAAATGTGCATAATTATTCGCAATTATTCCGATCTTCTGTTGATGTAAAATATCATCAAGAATTTGCATCTCTGATTCGGTCGATACAATGGGCAAATTAAGATACAGCGATGCCTTATTAACTCCTTGCTTGATTAAATCCGCAATTAAATTATTAATGTATTCTGCACTATATTCGGTAGGTGAAATTATAACCTCAAAATCATTTAACGCAACGGCTTTTAAGTTGTCTACATTGGATATAAGATAAAAATTCTTTTTTGGAATATCTACAACGGGTTTATAGTTTTGATTAACTTCACATACTACCGGCAATGTCGAATTGTATTTTTGAAGAATCGCGCTTTCTAATTCAGTAATTGCCTTACGCCTTAAATCATTCATTTCCGACACTGTCATAAAAACGTTATCTAAGACGCACTCCAAATGGTTTAAGCGAAATTTTGTATCGTTCAGTTTGCTAAATTGCTTCTGAACTTGATCATAGGTCACAGCCACCGTACGTGCTTTTTCCAACACCTGTTCACTAACTATGGATACGGAAACATCCCGGTAATTAGCAATTAATTGTGCAGGTTGTCCTTCATGCGCCACGAAATAAAAATCGACTAATAAATATTTTTCATAATCACTAAGCAATCTTTCTTTGGCTTCACTTTTCAACAAAAACACATCATACCCAGCCGGAACATTCTGTGTTGAAAAAATTTCTACTAAACCATTGCCTAAAACATTGACATTACCCACACCAATACTTAATTGATTTTTCCCGTGTACCAGGCGTATCGCATCATTCAGTCCAATTGTTTCGTTTAATTGTAAAGTAATTTTATAAATGTTTTTAAATTTAGTAGCCGATACAACGCGACCAATTTTCTTTCCCTTATGATTACTAATTTGCGGATTAATAATATTAAAATTATGCTTCAAATAAGCATCCTCGTTAAAATCTCCGCGCGAAAATAAATCACTTATTTTCGCTTTTTCTTTTGCCACATTAAGCGTACTAAAACTATCTATTGCTTGACGATAGGTCCTCGTTACTTGGGCCACATAACTGGCACGTTTTAATCTTCCCTCAAGCTTTAAACAATCGACGCCTGCCTCACGCAGTTCTGGTATGCGGTTGATTAAACATAAATCTTTTGCGGATAAATAATACCCTTCCGTCAACAAATTTGAACCATTATATACTTTGTAAGGCAAACGACATAATTGTAAACACTTTCCCCTATTCCCACTGTTCCCGTTTTTTATTGAACTCAAATAACAATTTCCCGAAAAAGATACACATAAAGCACCTTGCGCAAAATATTCAATTTCTAAATTAGTGCGGGCTTTTATCAGTTTAATATCGGCTAACTTTGTTTCCCTTGCCAAAACAACTCGCTTAAAACCAAACCTTTCTAAAAACATTGCACCGCTTAGATTATGAATTCCCATTTGTGTACTAGCATGCAAAACAATATTTTGAAAATTATCTAACAGCAATTTCGCCATTCCCAAATCCTGTATGATAAAGGCGTCTACATGCGCACGCACACAAGCGCGGACAGTTTCTAAAAACTCATCTACTTCACTGTCCTTAATTAAAATGTTAATTGTGACATAAACTTTGACATTGTAAATATGCGCGAAATCAACAATTTGTTTAATGTTGTCCGTCGTAAAATTATCCGCTTTGATTCGCGCATTAAAAGACTTCAATCCTAAATAAACAGCATCGGCACCATTATAAACCGCTGCATAAAAACTTTTCAAATCACCAACAGGTGCTAACAATTCCATGTCCATTTCTTATATTCATTATTTGATTAAACAATTGATAAGTCAAGAGGATTATCCCTTAATAAACATTATCGCATAGACTTGAAACAAAATACTGTATATAATTAGGTTAAAGAAGGAGAAAAAATGTTACCGCAACAAAAAAATAAAATAGACCTACACATTCACTCAAACTATTCGGATGGGACCTTATCACCGCATGAGATTATTGACTTCGCAGTAGGACATGAAATTACAACAATCTCGATAACCGACCATGACAGCACGAACGCTTATTCAAAAGAAACAATATCTTATGCCAAAGCAAAAAATGTTAATTTAATAGTTGGAGTCGAAATATCAACCAAACTTACCACTGGCTTTCATGTCCTTGGCTATAATTTTGACTTAAACAACGCAGTATTACAAACAACTTTACAAAGATTACGTAACGCCCGCATTGATTACCTTTATGCTGTTTGTAAAAAACTTAATGAATTAGGTTATGTGATTAACCCCAACGATTTAAAAGATATTCCATCGGTTACTAAAGCTCATATAGCAACTAACATAGTTACTAATTCCGCCAATCAAAATTTATTGCAACAAATATTTGGCCACATACCAAACAAAGGTGAATTTATCGAAACCATCATGAATGAAGGCTGCCCCGCCTACGTCGAAAAATTTAGCATCACCCCGAATGAAGCCAGCAACATCATTCACGAGGCAGGTGGCAAAGTCGTCTTGGCGCATCCTGTGTGTTATGGTCACGAAGATGGTGTCAGCAGAGAAACAATCAAAAGTATTGCGACACAGATGCAAGCCGACGGCATCGAAGCATACTATTTATATGTTAATTACAAAAACCAACTTATTGATGAAACGGCCGAATGGAATCAAGTTGCCAAAGATTTAAATGTTTTTACGACAATCGGCAGTGACTTCCACTCACCCGACCCGCTTCGCCCAATGATTGGCTTTACCAATACCAACTTCAAAATATCCTCAGACGAAAGTACAACAATTTTAGATAATTTAAAATCATAACAAACTTTTTTTACTTACCTTGTTCTTGTTCGTTTTTGGTTGCTCTTAGTTTCATAAATAATTGGATAAATTGTGATTTCTTTTTTTGTGTTTCTACATTATTTGTAGACGCGACTTTTCCGGCAGTTTGTTGCATAGGGACAACATTTTTTGTTTCGGTACTTTGCTCTGTTTCTTTAAGGGCATCTGCTCTTTCTTTTTCAATTAAATTTTTTTGAACCTTGACAAGAATTTTATTTACGTCATAACCACTTGTCGCTAATTTCCCCAAAAAATCATTGAAAGACTTTTGCATCAATAATTCCATCGCCAAGCATTTGCGTAAATCATTGTCACCAAAAAATTTACTTTGCATAAGATGAGAAATTAAATGTATTTGCCACTCTTTATCCACCTTTCCATTCTCGTTAAAATACAAAACTTCGGGGTTTAATAAAGTTGTCACCTTTCCTTCAGGATCTTTGCGGTCAAAATTGATAAATTTAATCATTGAATTTTCACCTGCATCTAACAAGGCAGAAAAATCTTTAACTAAATCTCCATTGTTTAAATGTTGGTTGTAATGATTATTTTGATTAATCATTTCTTCACTTTCGGCGTCTTTTTCTTTCCCTGAATGCGCCCTATATGTGGTGCTTAAAAATTGATAAACATCATGCATTGCTGCTATTTGCAACAAATATTCCGATTCTTTCTTAGTTGCCGGCTTGCCACTTTTTTCATTAATTTCTTTAATTCGGTCTTCAGTAATTTCAAACTTTTTCAAACGATTACCTATCATTTGTTTATAATTCAACTGCAAGTATTTAGTGTTTTGATTCATGCACCCAACTAAATTAACTAAATCGTCAACAATCTTATCTTCACTAACTTTTGTTATATCGGTCCCGTAATCAACAGATAAACCTTTCAAATAATCATTTTCAAGTTTAGCGTCTACTACTTGTTCAAACACCTTTTCATAATGTTTACGTAAATTTGCATTTTCAGGAATGTTAGGAATTTGATTTAACGCAGCACTTAAATAAGCAGTTAAAAAACCACCGCTTACCACAAAAATTATTACGGATTCGTAACTGTTAAAGACATTATTCTCCATATAATCGCTCATGAATGGTATCATACCATAAACAATTAAGTTAAATCAATATCATAAAAAATTTCTTATATTACTGACCAACGCAATGACTAAGGTTATCAAATTTATCTTTCAAGATTAAATTTTTAATGAATTCCGGACGAATATCAATTTTTTCCATTTCTTCACGATTCACCCAACGGATTTCATTTTTGATCATTTTGGTTCGACCTTTTTCCATACGAACAAAATTTTCTGTCGACACTTTTTCTTTTGGTTTCGCTAAAAAATAAAAAATTACCGAATGAATATCGATGCCATTCTTTTTGTAAAACTCCTCACTAATCACCGCCAGTTTTTGGATAACAACTTCAATACCAACTTCCTCCAAAATTTCACGCATTACCGCTTTTTCACTGGTTTCGCCAATTTCAACGTGACCACCGGGTAAATGATAATACGGCGCATCATTAACACAAATTAACAAAAACTTATTATCTTGCTCCACAATCGCACGCGCACAATAATTAAACATTGATGCACTCTCAGTTTTAATTTTTACATCCATATCTTATGATAACATTTTTCGACACACTTGTCCACTTATTTAACAGTCAATCTCGCTTGATACCATTTGGCAAAATCATCCAAAGCAGTACCCCAATATTTTGCTTCTTTTTGATAATCTTGTTCTTGCAATTCAGATAAAGTTTGCCTTTCTCCATCCGGTATATAAAACTTTGAATGCCAACGTCCCAAGTTGCCCCGACTCTCAAAAGCAATTGTTCCGGTACTTCCACCACTAAAGACAATTGGGTCCTTTCCCGGTTCGCAATATGCAAAACAATGTTCCAAACGTGCCTTACGATTACTTTCGTTTTTTAACAGTTCTAGAAACTTCTCAACACCAATCTGTTTATCAAAGTACGCATTATAAGGCCCTGGCAAGCCGCCTAACGCATCAACATATAATCCGCTATCAGATTTCAACACCGCACACCCCAGTTTTTCGGCGGCATATTTAGCACTAAAACCAGCGACCTCCGCACACGTTTTTGCCTGTATCTCAAGAATATCAAAATCGGGATTTACTATTTCCACGGCGAAGCCATAACGTTGTTTTAAGAACCGATTTACCTCTTCAACCTTGTGTGGATTAGTCGTTAAATAAATTAATTTCTTATTCATTTCCTCTCCTTTTTTTTGTTTTTAATTATACGTTCCAATCCCTCTTTTACTGCCTGTTTATAACAATAAGGATATGGAATATAATCATTTTTTTCTTTCATAAATTCAGTAATAAACTTTTCATAAGGAACATACTTAACATCAGCAACCTCATTTAACGGCAAACGTAATTGAGTTAAGTCAATTTGTTTTTTTATAAAATATAAATACAAAAACTCTTTGGCTGGTTGTCCATTCTCAATGGTTCCACTTTTTAACATAATGTCACACTGTATACTTTCCACATTCCAAACTAATCCAAGTTCTTCTTGGTATTCCCGTTGTAGCGCTTGCAAAGGAGTTTCACCGGCATCAACATGTCCTGCAACTGAAATATCCCACTTGTTCGGAAAATACTTTTTTTCTGGGGACCTTAACTGCAACAAAACATTTTTTCCATCTGTAATCCACAAATGTACACTTTTATGCCAAAAACCCTTTTTATGGGCAATATCTTTTTCAAGTTTTCCTAGATAATTCATTGACTCATCATAAATGTCAATTTCTGCCATTACGATAATTTAACATATAACATTAATGTTATCAAATAAAATGCTTACATTAACAATTAACTTGGTATTTTTTTATCAACGTTTCAAATCTTTGATTAAATTCATTAGAATCGAAAATTTCTTTGTCGTACTCCTCTTCTGAATGTTGGACAAACTTTTTTTTATTTACTGCCACTGTTTTAATAATGTCATCGGTATTTAAATTAAGATTTCCATTTCGCGATAACAAAAGATACCCATCTTCAAACTTTTTTAAGTTCAAGACAATGTTCTGATTTTTCAAAGCATAAACAACACTTTGGGTCATTGGAACTTCTTTCGGTGTTGAATCAAAATCACATTGCATATAATCCTTAATTTCCTGATAACATTTAGCTAAGGCTTCTTGTTCACTTACTCCGACCCCCACAGCGTGTCGCCAATCCCCAAACTCATCTTGAAACAATATATTGCTTTTTGCGGTATAGATTAATTTTCTCGTATTTTTACTATAAGATAACTGAATAAATAGTTCTTGATTGCCGACATTAATACTTAAAAACTTGTAAGCATATTCATAATTAAATTGTTTTTTTAAAAATGCATGTTTAATATCTTGCAAGAAATTTGCTACCAGCCTGTCCCTTACAACCAAAATCGCTAACAAATAAATTACAAACCCCACTGCTATAATCAGCAAAGTGTTGAAAAAACTTGGGGCCAGATAAGAACTTAACGGTCCAATCACTAAACACATCGCAACACTAGCGACTAACGGTTTTAATGATGACCCAAAAATCCGCTTCAGTGATAACTTTTTCGCCACCATACATAACATTACCAATAATATTACAAACTCAGAAATAATCATTGTTACCACAGCACCAACAGACCCAAACCAATAGATTAAAGGAATATTTATAATAAAACTAAGAAACACACCAATTAAAATTGCCCAAACATATTGTTTATCATTTTTATTTGGCAGTAAATATTGCTCACCCAGTACAGTACTTAATGCAATTAATAAAATTAAAACAGACATTAATTGCAGTAACAAAATACTTTTATGAAAATTCTCACCCAAAAACCATGGAATAAAATTCCCTGCCACAAAAAACAAACCACAAACAACAGGCATTCCCAAAAGCCATATAAAGTGCATGGCCTTATAATTATTTTCCTTAACACGATTAATATTTCCTCGGATGACTTCGCTTGAATTATGAGGCAACATCACGATGCTGACACAATTTATAAAGACTATAATATCCTTAACAATTTTTTCGGCTTGCGCATAGAAACCATTTTCAGCATCGGATTGTACAATAATTCCAAGAAAAAAATTATCACACAAATTGTAAACACTTAAAGCTAAGGTTGGAATAAATAAAATTAACGCTTTTTTTAAATGTCGATATGGTTTAAGATCTTTCAATTTAACTTTTACTAAATTTTTCTTAAGAAAGAAAAATAAACATAAATTTGTACATATTGCAACCAAAGAATTTAATAAAACCAAAACCCATGTATCGTTCGGGTCCTTAACAAAAATGAAAATTCCTAAAACACTAAAAATTTTAACTAAGAGATTTATGAAAATAACTTTACCAAACTCTTCATTCCCGTAAAAAAAGAAAGAAATATCAATAGCAACAGACAAAATATCTAAAACAAAAATTAAAATCAAATTTGAATAACTTCCATAAACTCCACTAAACAACAAAATAAAATTAACAGCTAATACTAACACAACACCAGTCAATCTACATAAAATAATCTCATAAAAGACCTTACTTTTTTCTACAAGATTATCTCTATGTTTAGCAATTTCTCGCCTCGCAAAGATATTAAAACCCAACGATGCAAAAATAACCCAGTATGAATTAGTCGTATAGGCAAAACTATACTTACCTACACCATTTTCACCTAAAATTTTTGCAATATACGGAACAGAAATAATACTTACCGTTACCAAAATAATTTGATATAGCATATAGAAAATCGTATTATTTTGCACCTTTGACTTAGACATCTTGTACTTCCACCACATTATTATTTTTTATAAATGTCTTAATGGCATTGGCAATTCTATATATAACCTTCCAAGTAAAATTGAAAAACGGGAAACAAAATAAAAATACTTTTAGTTTCAAAAATTTTAATAATCTACATTCAAACTTCATATACAATGAAGAATATTTACTTTTAATTATATAATTACATAAATCATTATCAATTAAATCTTTCGAAAGTAAAAATATCTCCTTTCTCTTTTTTTTATTCATTAATCCCCAGCCTAAAACCAAGTTGAAAGATACTAACCGCATACTGTATTTAGAATACTGAAACTCACTCGAATATTGACTTTCTAATGTGTTTTTTTCTGATTCTGTTAAATGGTCGAGTAATTTTATGTGATCTGTTACTTTGTTTAAAAAATCAGGTGATTTAGTCGCGGATGTAGCGTGCCTTACATAATGATATAAATCTTCATTAACAAAAACTGTTTTTTCGGCTTTCAAAGCCACTTTTAATTGATATAACCGATCCTCACCAATCTTCATACCTTCTTCAAATTTGATACTTTTTGCAAGCTCCGCTTTGTAAATTGAATTCCAAATTGTATTATTTATTTTATTTTTTAAATTTAATTTGATTGTTTCGGATTGATCTATATTATTTAAATTCAATAATCGTCCTGTTCTAGAAACTTTTTTCCCTTTTAAATTGATATCATCATATTGACACATACCAACATCAGCATTTTCATTCAACATTTTAGTTAAAATTTTCTGATGCATTTGCAACTCAAAATCATCGTCAATATCTATAAAGGAAATATAATCACCGCTTGCATACTCTAAACCTAAATTTCTGGCATGCGAAACTCCTTTATTTTCTTCTAAATTAATTAACACAATTTTATCACTATACTCTTGCAAAAGCTCCAATGATTTATCGGTTGATCCATCATTGACAACAATAACTTCCTTTTTCAATGGAATTTGCAATACTTTCTCAAGGCATGTCTTAATAAATCTTTCACCATTAAAGACTGGTACAATAACTGATAATTTAACGTTAGAAAGCAAGGCTTCATCAATTATATTTTTTTGCAACTCTCTATTGTTTTTTTCATTAGCCCTACGCGATAAGTTATCAAGAAAACCAATAGCAGCCAACACCAGCACCAGTCCAGCAAAATCAAAATATAAAATTTCAACCAGCAAGAACATAAATAAAGGAAGTATCAAAATCACTGAAGATAAGTAATTTTTAAAATTTTTAAACTTTTTCCAATTAATCGCGCCTAAAAACATTAAAAGATAAAAGACAAAGCCAATTAATCCATTTTCCCACAGTTTTTGCACCAAAATGTTATGGGAGTTCAAATTACCTATTTCTCTTCTGGAAATTCCACGACCCAAAAGAATTGACATTGGTGACGATGACCAATCCATCAAGTAGTATTTAATCATATCTGTTCTACTAAGTGCTGCTGGAAGATTACCCGCTAATAATTCCTTTAAGATGCTTTCGTCATTTATACCCGGGACAAGCCCCGGAATATAAGACTCGTAATATGCCATATCGAACCGCACAAAAAATGTATGCGTCACATCATTAAATACCAAAGCCACAACTCCGATGATTAAACCCAATATAAATAAAAGCGTTAACGACGAAATTATATGTTTTCGCTTTAGTAATTCAAAAATCATATATAAAAACATCAATACAGCAATTGTGATAACAAAAGTTCTCGAAATGGTTAAATATCCAAAAATAAATACAGGAATAAACAATATTAAAAATTCTAATAAAGAAATGTTGTTTTTATGTTTCATAAGCACCAAAGCTGAAACGGCAACTAAAGCCAATCCAGCAAGTTGCATCGGATGAGTTGTTAAACCTTGATAACGGATCATACCTGTTTCTGATAGTGTTATCTGAATATATGAAGCAATAAAAGGTGATATTTTATAATACAAACCAAAGACGCATGAAATTATAATTCCTGAAATGAAAACACGAACCAAGTAGCCAAACTTAATTTCTTTCCTTTCTTCAAAAACTACATACAAAGCCAAAAATGAAGCTACCTCATGAACTAAATCCAGCCATTCACATACATGAAATGGTAAAGCGAGATAAACCAAAAACAAAATTAATGGGATAAATATTTTTAGATTGATTTTTCTTTCTTTTCTTATCACGCGCAATAAATATAATAAGAAAACAGATATTTTTAATGCATCTAGTATAAAAAACAAAAAACTAGAAAAAAAAAGTACTCCGGCTATATGCACAGATACTGTACAGATTTGAAATGTTGTAAAAAAACAATAAACAAATAAAATCAAACCAAGAATCTTGGTTTCATTACGCAAAAAGAAAGCAAACAGAAAAATAAAGATTGACGCAAGAAACGCAAATGGAGCCGAAAAACACGCACCAAAAATTAAAATTGATAATATTACGTAACCGGCAACGTCCGGATTATTTTTAATTATCGTCCACAGTTTCTTCATCTTTTTACTTCAACCTACATAAATTATTAGCACAAAAAAAACTTTTTAGCAAGTTAAGGATTAAAACGTTTAAGCTTCATCATTTAAATGTTCTTGCGCACGTGCACAACCACAACAGTTTCCCGAGCAAAATTGCATAGTATTGTTAGTGATTCCGTGCTTATCATAGTAATCCTTAATCGCGGCCTTAATTGCCTCTTCCGCCAAGACAGAACAATGGACTTTGTGCGCTGGCAAACCATCTAAAGCCTCTACAACGGCTTGGTTTGTCAAAGTAAGTGCTTCATCTAAAGATTTACCCTTTACTAATTCTGTTGCCATAGAACTGGTAGCAATGGCACTTCCACAACCAAATGTCATGAACTTTACATCAGTGATGATGTTATCTTGCACTTTAATGTACATCCTCATAATGTCACCGCATTTAGCATTCCCAACTTCCCCGACACCATCGGCATCAGGAATTTCACCCACATTACGTGGATTACGAAAATGGTCCATAACTTTTTCACTATAAAACATGTTTTCTTACTCCTTTCTTTAATTGATCCCAAACGGGAGACATTTCACGTAAATAATCTACAATTTCAGGAACCTTGCTTATCACATAATCAACTTCTTCTTCAGTCGTATATTTACTTAGAGACAAACGCAATGAACCATGGGCAACCTCATGCGGTCGTCCAATTGCTAATAAGACATGCGATGGATCCAAAGATCCCGAAGTACATGCACTACCGGATGAAGCGCAAATTCCAACATCATCCAGCAAAAGTAATAAACTTTCCCCTTCGATGCCTTCAAAACACATATTAAAATTGTTTGGTAACCGAGATTCTCTGTCGCCGTTAATTGCACTATGTGGAATTTTACTCAATGCACAAAATAACTTATCCCTCAATCTTGCTTCCACTGCGGCAACTTTTTCTAATTCAGTGATCGCATCTTGCAAAGCAACCGCCATTCCAAAAATCGCCGGTAAATTTTCCGTACCCGCACGTCGACCACGTTCTTGCGCTCCACCTTCAATTAAATTTGACAAAGCAATTCCTTTGCGGACATACAAAGCGCCTATCCCTTTGGGGCCATGAAACTTGTGTCCGGATAAACTAAGCATGTCTATGCACATCTGATCAACATCGATTGCTACATGACCGACAACTTGCACCGCATCCGTATGGAAAATAATATTATTATCGCGACAAACTTTCCCAATTTCGCTTACTGGTTGAATAGTTCCAATTTCATTATTCGCGAACATAATTGTTACCAAACAAGTATCTGGTCGTATTGCCTCTTTTAAATCTTCAATGCGAATTAACCCATTACTGTAAACAGGTAAATATGTTACCTCAAAACCCTGCTTCTCTAACATTTTTAAAGTATGTAAAACAGCATGATGCTCAAACAAACTTGAAATAATATGTTTTTTATTTTGACGAATGCCAATTTGCGTTGCAGCATGAATTGCCCAATTATCACTTTCACTTCCCCCAGACGTAAAATAGATTTCGTCTGGTTTTGCATTTAAACATTTTGCAACCACACCACGCGCAATTTCCAACTTTTCTTTTGCTTGTTGACCAAAAGCATACATGCTAGAAGCATTACCATAAAATTCGTCAAAAAACGGCAACATGGCTTGTTTTACATTTTCACTAACTTTGGTCGTAGCGGCATTATCTAAATAAACTCTTGGCTGCATATCATTTCCTACCTTTTTAGTATGATATATTATATCGAAACGTATTCCCATTGTAAAGTCGTTTTTAAATTTAATCAGCCAACAATGCAGATAAAGAAATATCTTGCAAATAATTATCAATTAAAATATTTAATTTATCCCAGCATTTGCGAACACGACAATGACAGTCATTGCCACAAGCGTGTTTATCCATACAAGTCACAACAGATAAACTACCTTCTGTTGCGCATAGAATCGCTGCCACAGTTATTTCAGAAGGGGCTTTTGCTAATTTATAGCCACCACTTGCTCCGCGAAAGCTAATCAACAAACCGGCTTTAACCAATCTTTGCACAATTTGCTCTAAATACTTTAAAGAAATATGATGCGATTCTGCAACGAATTTCAAAGATAAAACTTCGTCTTCGTGTTCCGCAAATTCAACCATCACTTGTAAAGCATAACGACCTTTTGTTGATATTTTCATATATCATTAATATAGCACATTTATCCTGGTTTGACCACTTTAAGTTCCATAAAAGTATTTGGTTTTTGATTAATCGCTTGTATAATTTGAAATATGAATTGGTTTCCTAATTTTACATGTATGGCTTGCGGTACAGAGATTCAATCTACCAGCAATATTTATCTTTGCCCAAAATGTATGGACAACTTGCCAATCATGTCAGAAACACAAACCACACACTTTTCGCCATTTAGCTACGCAGAACCAATTCGCAGCATGATTTTAAGTCTGAAATACAATGATAATGGTTTTATCGCCAAAGCACTGGCACCATACTTAGCCGCCGTTTACCTTAAACAAATTGAAAAGTTTTTTGATAAACCGCCAATTATTATACCTATACCACTACATCGATCGCGACAAAATGAACGCGGTTATAATCAAAGCGAAGTACTTGCTCGCGAGTTAGCATCATATCTAAATTTAACAATAAATCCAAACATTCTCATTCGTAAACGCAAAACAGTTATTCAAAAACAAATGGATGCTAAAACACGCGAGATGAACTTGCGTGGAGCTTTTGATATTTCGACAGATGGAACAAACCACATCAAAAATCAAAATGTTTTGTTGTTAGATGATGTCTACACAACTGGTGCAACCACTAACGAATGCAAATCAGTTTTACTAGCTAACGGAGCTAATAAAATCGTTATCTTAACAATCGCTAGTGTTATTTAAACCCATTATAGCGCCTACAGTCAAAATTAACGGTTATTAATAACATAACGCGCCATTGCATTCAATGTATTTTCTGGGTATGTTTCATCACCCGAAAGAACATCTTTACACTTGATAATCGTACGATCACAAGCATTAGCAAACACATTTGTCGCGCCATAAATACGATCAAAATTACCACCCGATAAATAAATAATCCGAGCCGTTTCACAATTATTTAAGCGCTCAGCAAAATCATTCAAATGCCCCATCACAAATTTATTAAACACACTTGCTGGTATTTGTTTACCATTCGCCGAATATTTTTCTTCTAACAAAACTTCAAATGTTGGTGTACATTCTGTTAACAATTGTAATGCAGTCTCATAATCAACATTGAAATAATTTACTATTTCCCCAATCAAATAACCTGCGCCTAAATTAAAATGTGACAACTGAGTTACGCCATCACCCAAAATATTCGCCATAGATGTTGAAAAGAAATCACTGCGCACCAAAGTACAACCTGCATCACGAACTTTAACTGGAATCATATATAACTCACATGCCGCAATCGAAATAAACTTATAATCCATAAAACCAGCACGACGAATTGAATTCAAATCAAACATTTGCCTAAACTCTTGATTAACCGTCAAGGCAGTTGCAACCATCTCTACACCTTTGGTTTGAGAACCCAAAACATCAATCAACACTTCATCGTATTCTTCTAGTTTATAGTAAAGAGCTTTTTTCTTGATGATGTAAGCATTGTTTGTATTAAACGCAATTTCACTCCATAAAGTATCAATGTGGTGTCGATTAATCTTTGTCACATGGTCGAAAGCAATCGCGCTTGACTGTGTTTGCACTTGGCAAAATTGATTTGAAACGCCAATGTGAAGCGTCATGGGAACATGACTAACCCCTTTTGACATTTCCATTATGACCGCATTAGCAGTTGCCATAAAATCCACAGGGTCATTAAAATTACTTTCCATAATCCCTGTATATTCTTTGCGCACTGTGACCAAAGGAGTTACACTTTCCCCACAATTAACACGCACAATCCTTCCAATTATTTGCATATCATCAAAATACAAAATTGCAATCAAATTATCATTTTTCATTTTTGTATATTTCACCCCCTACAGCCGTTTGCACAATGTTATCTTTATAACTAGTAAAATAATAACCATTGGCTTGATTTAGTTCCTGCTTAAAAATTTGGTCAGTATATTGCAATGCATATAAAAAGTTTTCCCCGTTTTTGAAATTAATTTCAATTTCAAAAGTCACCCCAGATTTAATATTCAAAACAGCTCTCACGCGTTCTGCACCTATTTCTTTTTCATCATTTTTATATGTTATTTCAAATCCAGCCAACGATGGAAAATAACTTGCGATAATTTTTAATTGTTCAATTTTTTGTTGATCTTGCTTATTTTTCCCTGTTACCACATCACCAACTGCAAAATCATCCCGCGCCAATTCTAATGCTGCACCAGTAATATCAATGCAACCAGGAACAGGATTTTGACTCACAACGCACATTTCCGCGTCAAAGTACATCTTATTGTTTTGATCGCAATAAATCGGCACACGACGAGCAACTTTTAAAATTACACGATTCGGGAATTTTGCGGTTATCGATTGCAATTTTATTATTGGATTATACGATTTAATTTCTTCCGCAATTTTATCTTTGTTTAAATTAAAAAGAATGTTTTTACCCTTCACACCACATTGATTTATAATTTCATTTTTTTCTTCATCGGAAAATGGTTCGGCCGCAGCTACCGTTAAATCCTCAATTTCAACATCACGTACAACAAAAATAGTGCCACATGTAATCCAAACAAATGACAAAACAATGAAGACAATTAACATTGTTAGTAAAACACGATTCTTCATGCCATTATATTATAAGTCACACCATAAACTAGGTCAAACATAATATGAATTAATGTCTCGCATTCAAATTATTGGCGGCAAAAGCCTCTACGGTAAAATTCATATAGATGGAGCAAAAAATAGTTTGCTACCAATTATGGCTGCCTGCCTTATGATACCCGAGGCAGTTTATTTAAACAGCGTCCCCAAATTATCTGACTTGTCGGAAATGTTACATATACTTGCACGTTTGGGTTGTACAGTAAATCGACAAGGCACTACCGTAAAAATTGAAGCAAAAAACATACATACACATATAATCGATAACCAAGCCGCACTTAAAATCAGAGGCAGTATTTTTATCATGGGAGCACTACTTTCACGACTGGGCAAAGTCCAACTACCACTGCCAGGTGGTTGTGCCATTGGCAACCGACCAATTGATATACATTTAACTTTGTTGCGTCAAATTGGTGTAAAATGTCACTATCACAACAATAATATTATTGCGAACTACACAACCCACCGTCATCGAAAACCCATTGTTTTAAGCTTAGATTTTCCCTCTGTTGGGGCCACCGAAAACATCATTCAAGCAACAACAATTGGTATTTCAGGTAACACATATATTATTCACGGCGTAGCCAAAGAACCAGAAATCGTCGACCTATGCAACTTTTTAAATCAATGCGGAGCGCGCATTACGGGTGCTGGTACAGACGTAATTACAATTGACAGTGTCACACGGCTACACGGAACGATATACACACCAATTCCGGATCGCATTAATACGGGCTCATATTTAATCGCTGTTGCGGCAACTGGTGGCGACGTAACATTAACTAACACCACACCCGAACATCATATAAATCTTATCTCTAAATTAAAAAACCTCGGTGCCCAAATTACCACTACTCAAGACACAATTCGTATAGTAATGCAACAACGACGCCCCTTCAATTTTAACATCCACACTGCACCATACCCCGGATTTCCCACCGATTTGCAAAGTCAGTTTTGCGCGCTTGCGACGATTACACAAGGCCATTCAAGCATAACCGAAAACCTTTTTGAAAACCGCTTCCGTTACGTACCCGAACTTATCAAGTTAGGGGCCAAAATCGACGTAGAATGCAACCAAGCCCATATCAAAGGCGTAAAAACACTATCTGCTGTTCAAACCCCAAATATTTGTCCAAGTTCATACCAAATTCCGAGTACAGAAAACTGTAACGGAACAATTGTCACAGCACACGATTTACGTGGTGGCGTTGCCCTTGTCATCGCAGCACTTGCAGCACGCGGTACAACAACAATTGAGAATGCAGAATACATCTATCGCGGCCACCAAGACATTGTTAAAGACCTCCGTCAGTTAGGGGCAAATATTGTGGCACTCGACCAATAAACTCTTGCACAATTTTACGAAATTCATCCCCGCGATGTTGATAATTAATAAATGAATCAAAACTACTTCCACTGGGACTAAACAAAACCACACCAGGTCGAGGCAAATATTGCATCGCATTTTTGACAGCATCTTTCAAATCAAGAACACTTTTCACATGTTTAAAACCCAATGTTTTTGCAATGCTAAGCACTTGTGCTTGAATCGAACCAAACACCAAAACCTGAACCACATGAGTTGGCAACTGTGACATTAATTCGTGATAATCTTGTCCTTTACTTAAACCACATAAGATTAAACAAACTGGCATTTTAATCGCAGACACCGCAGCTAATGTCGCCGCCATATTAGTAGCTTTACTGTCGTTATAAAAAGCCACGCCTTCGAAATCCGCAACCAATTCCATCCGGTGTTGCTGCGGCTTATATTCACACGCTTGCCAGATTACAGTAGTAGAGAAACACAAACGACGCCCCACCGCAATGACGGCCAATGCATTTGAGATAACATGCTCCATCGAACCAAAACACGCAGCACTGCCTAAATATCTGGCACGTCGACCTAACTTTTCCCAAATTTCACCATTTTGCAAGTAATAGCCACTTACCGCTTCGCGTGTGCTATACCAAACCACTTTTGTCTTTTTTAATCTTTCAATTGTCATGCCTAACATCCGTGTGTGTAGATTGTCCCAATTAATGACCAGACAATCACCACGTGTTTGTTGTTCAATAATGCGCGCCTTGCACCGTATATATTCTTCCATTGTGTGATGCCGATCTAAATGATCCGGTGTTATATTGGATATCACTGCAATTTGCGGATGTAATAAGTTGGTTTGTTCCAACATAAAAGATGAAACTTCCATAACCACCATTGCTTTTTGTAATTGCTTCGCCACACTTGTAATCGGAATCCCTACATTTCCACATAAAACGGATTTCTTTTTGGCTAAAGTAATCATACGATGAATTTGATTCACAATTGTCGTTTTACCGTTCGTCCCTGTCACAGCGATTAAGCAGCGCGGTCTTAACTGTTTTTCACAATAAAAAGGTAGCTCAACTTCTGGCACAATTGAAACAACTTCATCTTTTAAATCTTCCTGCGGCACTCCAGGCGACACAACACAAAAATCATAATCACCAGAAACTTTTTCTTTCGCATCGGCCACTACAACAGTTTCGACACCTCTGGCTTCTAAATAGCTTTCTGCCGCCTTTCCACTTATTCCATATCCAATTATTTTTGCTTTCATAGCCATGTTTATGAAAAAGATAAATTAAACATACATCACAGATAGAACAAGTACAATTCCCATAATGATGGTAACCACGGCATATACGGTCACAATCTTTGACTCGTGCATACCAGACTTTTCCAAATGATGATGAAAAGGTGCCATGCGAAAAACTCTTTTTCCTTTTGACAATTTAAAACAAACTACTTGTATAATCGTACTTAAAGCCGACCAAACAAAAACAACACCTAAAAAAAGTAACGCAAAACCAAGACCACTAAACAAAGATATCATCGCAATAAATCCGCCCAAAAACAAGGAACCGGTATCTCCCATAAAAACCGAAGCTTTCTTCGTATTAAAAATCAAGTACCCCAACAAACCACCAATTGCAACGGCAATTAAATTTCCAACTGTCGTAATTTCCGCCCCAACATCGGTTAAAGCAATCATTACATAGATAAAAACCAAGTAGATTAACGACGTTGTCCCAGCTAACCCATCTAAGCCATCGGTTAAATTAACCGCATTGGTTGTTGCAATTAAAATTAACAACGTCAAAGCAAAAATACCAACTCCACCTATTTGCCAAAAAATATTCAGGAAAGGAACCCAAATTTCCCCGGAAGGATTACTACGCAAATAAAAAAATGCAACTAAAAAAGCAACACCTAACTGTCCAATAATTTTCTGATAAGGTCGTAACCCTAAATTTTGGTGATTTTTAATTTTCAAAAAATCATCTAAAAAACCAACGATTCCATAACAACAACTTGCGACAATTACAACCAAACACAATGGTGTGTCCCAATTAATAAAAATTGCACCCACTAAAATAATCGGTAAAATAAAAATTAAGCCCCCCATGGTTGGCGTTCCAGCTTTGGCCGCATGCATGTCCACATATTTTAAAATTGATTGCCCTGCCTTTATCCGACGTAACCAAGGGATTAAAATTAATCCAGTAATCACTGCCATCACAAAAGCAATCAATACAAGCCATAAATCTGCCTTATAATCCACATTTCCCCCGTAAAATATTATCTAACACTTTGCTATCCATATACGGAATTTTTTGATAGTTTATTTCGATGTAATTTTCATGTCCTTTGCCAGCAATTACCACAACATCACCTACATCAGCATGGTTAACAGCGTATTGAATAGCTGTTTCACGATCCACAATCCGTAAATATTTTTGATTCAAATTTCCATCTAGATATTTTTCTAAGGTAAAAGTATCCGCGGTAATAATACCACGTTCAATTTCATCAATAATTGCATTTGGTTCTTCGGTCCTTGGATTATCACTGGTTAAAACAACATGATCTGCTAAATGATAAGCAACTTTTCCCATGATTGGACGTTTACCACGATCACGATCTCCACCACAACCAAATACCACCCAAAGTTTTGCATCGGTTGACATAATCAATCGCACATTTTGTAATAATTGTGTTAATCCGTCCGGAGTATGTGCAAAATCAATAATTGCGTTTACGCCACAAATATTGTAAAAATTAAATCGACCTGGAACGGGTTTCATCGTTGCTAAACCCTGTTTTAAAGCATTAACCGAAACGCCATACCGTAGAGCCAATAAAGCGGCCCCCACCGCATTACTAATATTATATAAACCTGGTAAAGACAAATGGCATTCCCCAATCTTGCTTAAATTAAAATCACTACCGCTAATACACATTTTCACATGGTCGACAAAAGCCCATTGATTTACACCGGCCATTAAATTATTTTTTAAAGAATATGACACACTAAAAACATTTGTTTGTCCACACAAGGCATCAACTACCTCTTTCCCGTATTTATCATCTGCATTAATAATTACATTTCCACCACAAAGCTGGCGAAAAAAATTAATTTTTGTGTTTTTATATTTTTCAAAATCACCAAAAAAATCTAAATGGTCCTGTGTAATATTCGTAAATATCACACCTCTAAAATTAATTCCATCAATTTTACGATAATAAATAGCATGCGCGGAAACTTCCATAACCACATCACGCACACCATTTTGATACATGTCGGCCAACGCACGATGTAAATCAATTGGGTCTGGCGTCGTTAAAGTACTAATTCCTTCCCAATCTTTACCTGCATTAAAAATCCCGTTAGTCCCAATCAAACCAACGGGTTTTTCGAAAGCGCGTTCCAAAATTTCACGCAAAATATAACTTGTCGTCGTTTTACCATTGGTGCCTACTACTCCCGAAATACGCAGTTTGTCCGCAACATTGCCATAAAACTCTTTTGCTGCCAAAGCCATAGCAGAACGAACATTTATCACAAAAATTTTCACCACATTATCGGGTAAAATAATTGACGTATCATTGGTTACGATAGCAACTGCACCATTTTGTACAGCTTCATTTACATACCGACAGTCACGTAACGCAAAATACATCCCTCCGGGTTTTACTTCTCTACTGTCATGATACAAACCACTTACTTTTACTAAGGTATCAGCGATTTTTACACTACGAAAGCACATAACCAAAATTATGCCGATTCCGTATTAAAAATTTGTCAAAAGCAAATTTTATTCCAATGCAATAACATAGTAATAAATATTTTGACCACCGTTAACAACGGTAACATCAACCATTGGGAATTTATTTTGAATCTTTTCCGCCACCGCTTGTGCATCAGATTCTTTCACATCTTCACCAAAATAAATTGTGATTGAACCCATTGAATCTTTGTACAAGATTTCACACAACTTCATTGCTACTTCGTTTGGATTTTTACCTTTTGCAATAATAGCTTTTTCATCCAGACCAATGGTATCACCTTTTTTAATATCAAGATTATCCATTTTGGTATCACGCACTGCATAAGTAACAGATGCAGAAACCACATTTTCCATAGTTTGCAAGAATGTTTGCGTATTTTCGTCAACACTTGCATCTGGCGAGAAAGCAATTGCCGCCGAAATACCTTCACAAACACTCTTCGTAGGAATAATTACAATATTCTTTTTGGTCAATGATTGAGCATTCATTGCCGCCAATGTAATATTTTTATTATTCGGGAAGACAAAAACAGTTTTCGCATGAACACGGTCACATGCAGTTGCAATTTCTTCCGCACTTGGATTACTGGTTTGACCACCCTTAATAACAAAGTCGACACCTAAATCACGCAATAAGTTACAAATACCTTCACCGGTAGCAACTTGAACCATACCTTGTTCTTTATCTGGAATGTTACGGTTATTACGTAATTCACGGTTTTGTTCCAACATATTTTCAATCTTGATTTTGGTAATTTCACCTAATTCCAATGCTGCACCTAAAGCCAAGTTTGGTGTATTTGTATGAACATGGACTTTAACCATTGTTAAGTCACCAACACAAATAACACTATCACCTATTTCCATCAAACGAACACGGAATTTATCGATACTTGCCATGGTTGTAGTTTTCTTAATATTAACAACAAAGAATTCGGTACAATAAGCAAATTCAATTTCGCCAATGTCTTCAATTTCAGCAACTTCATCAGCTGTATCACGGAAAACCATTGTATCCGTATCTTTTTTCAATTCTTTAACTTCTAAATTACCTTCTAAAGTAGCCAACAATCCCATAAAAATAGTAATAATACCGCGGCCACCCGAGTCCACAACTCCAGCTTTTTTCAAAACAGGCAACATATCAGGCGTTTTTGCCAAAATAACTTCACCAGCATCAACAACTTTTTGTAAGAATAAAATAAAATCAGTCGTGTTACGCGCAATTTTTTCTGCTTCTTCTGCCATCACGCGAATAACTGTCAAAATTGTACCTTCTTTTGGCAAAGTAACCGCCGCATAAGCGGTTTTTGCACCTTCAGTCATCGCTGCCGCAAAAACACGAGTGGTAATTTTAGCACTGCCAACCTTACCAATGACAGACATCATACCTTTCAAAATTTGGCTCGTAATAACACCGCTGTTACCACGTGCACCTTTCAAAGCACCACGTGCGATACCTTCCGTTAACTCAATCAAATTACTGCTACCAACATTCTCAATCTCGGTCATTGCTGAACGGAAAGTCAAGCTCATGTTTAAACCTGTATCACCATCCGGCACAGGGAAAACATTCATACTGTTGATATATTCTTTGTTTTTATCTAATAAATTGTAAGCACCAAGAAACATACGTTTCAACATTGCGCCTGTAAGATTGGTAATTGGGTTTTTTTCCCCGGTATCACCTACAACTTTTGCTTTTGTTGTTGTTTTACTAGTTGTTTTTGAAGTAGATTTAGTCGTAGCTGTTTTTTTCACTGTAGTTTTATTCATTTTAAATTCCTTTCTTATTATTTACGAATACCCATGACACGGATATCAACAAATAACACTTCCATACCACTGAAGTTTTCGACGTTATACTTAATTGTGTTACGTACTGAATTGATAATCTCATCAACGGGCATACCAAAGCAAATAATTAAGTCAATATAAATACCGACTTTGTTTTTGCTGGCCCAAACACGAACGCCATTGCGCAAACGAATTTCACTAGCCGAATTACGTACGATGCGCTTGCGACCGACACCCCAAATTCCATAACATTCTAAAGCCGCGATGCCCGCAACTGTGCGAATGGCCTCGCGTGAAACAGCAATGTTACCATATAAATTTGAAGTACTAATAGCCATCAAAAATTACCCAACTTTATTTAAAGTTTTTTTGCATTTAGTACAAACTTTTAAAGTTACTTTTGCACCATCATCAAATGTAAGTGTTTCCTTTTGTAAATTAGGAATACTTTTCTTTGGTGCTTTACGGTTACTGTGAGAAACAGTATTACCTGCTAATTTGTCTTTTCCACATAAATCACAAACTCTGCTCATGCGAGCATTATATCACAGTAAATTTAAACATGCAACAACCTATTTATACCTTGTTCGAATTCACCATTTTCACTGCATTTTTTTGCATAATTGCCAACGACGGCAATATCAACACCCGCTTTTTCCAGCAATTTTATGTTTTTTTCATTCACACCGCCATCAATAATTACAGTTGCTGATGGATTAATGGCAAAAATTTCATCAACAAGAGGCAAAGCCGACTCATGAAAAGTTTGCCCCGACTTTCCACATTTAACCGACATTACAATAATATACGGAGTTTTCTTAATTAAGTCCTTATAATCCGCAACACAATACCCCAAATCAAGTACCAACCCACGTTTTTCATCCGCAACCATATCCATGTTAGATACAAGTTCAGTCTTTTTTCGTTCTTTTAAATCTTTAACATCAAAAGATACGGACCGAAAACCTTCTACCGATTTTACCGGCTCTTGCATAAGATGTAAATCAATACTAATTTCTGACGTATAGTTTTGAACCACATCAAAAACTTCTTGATTGCTTTCAAAATAATCAAAGTGCAACGAAATTTCATGACCGAACAATGACATTTTACGGCTTAATTTAATAATATCCTCAATGTACCCTTGCAGTTGTTTTTTTTCTGCTGCTAAATACGGTTCAATAGAAATCGAAATTTGCATTTTTACCTACTTTAAATTATAACACAACAAATAAAAACATAAAATAGATTTCTTTCATACATAAAAATATGAATTTTTTGACGCAAATCCACCCATTTGTATTATTACTGCTAGCGTCACTATTCACATATCTTTTAACAGCGTTAGGATCTGCCGTGGTTTTTTGTTTTAAATCAATTCACAAAAGACCATTAGATGTCATGCTTAGTGTTAGCGCGGGACTCATGACTGCAGCTTCAATATGGTCCTTAACAACGCCAGCCATAGTTCTTGCCGACGAACTCTGGCAAAACCCATGGCTACTGCCCGCAATCGGTTTTTTATGTGGCGGACTTTTTATTATCATAAGTGGTATTATTATTGATAAAAAGTTACCCAACGCCATCGAGAAAAAACGCAGCTTACTGATTATCGGCGTAATGCCATTACACAATATTCCCGAAGGTTTTGCTATCGGCGTCGGCTTTAGCGGTTTTGCCATCGGCATGAATGGCTGTACGTTAACCGGAGCTTTGATGATTGCGCTTGGTATCGGTATCCAAAATATCCCCGACGGCATTGCAGTTTCCATTCCACTATATCGCGACGGCATGAGCAAGCGTAAAGCTTTTCTCATCGGACAATCCAGTGGTATTATGGAAATTATCGCAGCTATCATTGGCTATTTCATTACAATTTCAATTCGCAGTATTCTACCATTCTTTTTCACTTTTGCCGCCGGCGCCATGATTACGGTCGTTATCAGTGAATTAATTCCGGACATCGCACCCGAAAATCGCAATCTTGGCGTACTCGGTTTTATTATCGGATTTGTCGCGATGATGATTCTTGACTTAGCTATTACAATTTAATTGGCTTCTGTTTCTAAATGTCGTAAACGCAGTTGGCCACACGCACCATCAATATCGTCACCTTTGTTTTTACGCATTGTACAAGATACACCACTTTTGATAACAGCATCCATAAAAGCCATTGCAACTTCGCGACTGGGTGGAGTTAAAATCGCATTTTTATCAAAATTCAAAGGATTTAAATTTATCAAATTTATATGCGATTGAAACCCGCGTACCAAATTAGCTAATTCGCGCGCTTGCGGTACAGTGCAATTAAACGGTTGACCATCTTTCATCATTAATGAATATTCAAAAATCACACGACGATGCGTTTGTTGAAAATAATACTTTGCGGCATCAATTAATTCTTTAACTGAATAACGTTTAGCCACTGGCATAATTTGTTGACGCAATTCATCGTTTGGCGCATGCAAAGAAATACACAAATTAACCTGTGTTTTTTCATCAGCAAACTTTTTAATCTGTGGGACCAACCCAGATGTCGACAAACTAATATTGCGTGCACTGATATTAATACCATCCGAACTACTTACTAACCGCAAAAAGCGCATTACATTTTCATAATTATCCAATGGCTCACCTGACCCCATTAACACGATATTGGTCACACCGCGCGTTTTATCCGTTGCATTCAAGCGATTAATTAACAAAACTTGTGCCAAAATTTCACCCGCAGTTAAATTGCGCACCAACCCATTTTTTCCACTTGCACAAAAACGACACCCCATACGACAACCAACTTGTGTTGATACGCATAAGGTATTCCCATAATTTTGGCTTAATAAAACACACTCAATTAAATCTGTTTTTTGATAAGCTAATAAATATTTTTTTGTTCCATCTTTAGAAATTTGTTCTCTAACAATTTCCGGCAAACTAGAACCAAATTGTTCTTTTAACCAAGAACGTAAATCCTTCGGAATGTTTGTTATGTTCTCAACGGCTATACCTTGGTGCAAAGCACTATAAATCTGGCCCGCACGAAACTGCGGCACGTTTAAGGGTTTTAGTACATCTTTCAATTCTTCTAAAGACAAATCGTAAATATATTTCATAATTACTCCACTTCCATCGAACTCAAATCACGTCCATTGCAAAAGTCTTTTCCTGCCACAACCTTTTTACCAGCCACCTGCAAAATATCAATACGCAACAATCCATGACCACAACCAATAATTAAACCATCACGAGCATTACTGTGTACCACTTTACCGGCAACAGCTTCCCCTTCCAATGCCGTCGCTTGATAAACTTTTACTACTTCATTGTTTATTTTGAAATACGCAACCGGCCAAGGATTCAAACCCCTCACTAGATTCATTAAATCAACAGCACTCTTTGACCAATCAATGCGCGCCATTTCTTTGCTTAACATCGGAGCCACAGTGGCTTCACTTTCTTCCTGTGGAATAAATTGAGCCACGCCTTTTTCGATTTGTGCCAGCGCTGTTAATAATGCCTGTACGCCAACCGGAACCATAGCTCGCAACACCTCTCCCGCAGTCGCAGTCGGTTCAATTTGCATTGGCAATGAATAAATCATCGGTCCACTATCTAAACCCAATTCGGTCTGTAAAATAGTTACACCTGTTTCTTTGTCCCCATTAATTACAGACCACTGAACAGGCGCTGCTCCACGATAACGCGGCAATAAACTGCCATGAACATTAATTACACCGTACGGAGCCGCATCCAAAACACTTTGCTTTAAAATTTGACCAAAGGCACAGGTGACGATAATATCCGCTGGATAATCTTGCAACAAGTGTGCTTCTTTACTAATTTTCTCTGGCTGTAATACAGGAATATTGTGCTCCACAGCGAATTGTTTTACCGGATTAAAACGCATTTGGTGACCACGCCCAGCCGCAGCATCCGGTTGCGTTACCACACAAACAACTTCATGATGCTCAATGATGCCTGCCAACACATCGGCAGCAAACTTCGGTGACCCCATAAATATAATTTTCACAAAAGTAATATATCACAAAACCACGATAAACCAAACGACTTTAATTTTTAAATACAAACGAAAACCATTTACATTGGACAAAAATCAAAAAATTTTATATAATGGATGATTATGGCTCGCTTAACAATTATTAAACAAGATAACCCTTTAATTCGTAAACACAGCAAACCCGTAGAGGACTTTTCACCACGTCTGCATACAATATTAGATGATATGCATGAAACACTTCTACATGCTAACGGTATCGGTTTAGCAGCAATTCAAGTCGGCATTCTTTATCGTATGGCCATTGTTATGACACAAGAACACGGCACACTGGAAATCATCAATCCAGTCATTAAAACCGCAAAACGCCAACGCACGGACACCGAAGGATGCTTATCTTGCCCTGGTATCAGCGGCCGCGTTCGTCGTCCACACTTTATAACTTTGGAATATCAAGATCGCCACGGCAAAAAACACACAAAGGATTTCCATGGCATTGATGCTGTTTGCTGCTGTCATGAAATTGATCATATGAACGGCATTTTATTTATTGATAAAATGGAAAAATAATTTAATTAATATCAGTTAGATATCAAGTTTTCAATCATTTCTAGTCCGGTGTAAGTATCGGCTAAAAATTCTTGTATTGGTTCTGATTCATCTTTGTTTTTGACTTCTGCACTTAAAACAATGTCAGGTAAATTTTTTAAACCCAAAGCAATTTTTCCCCAATCAATGGTCCCTTTACCACAAATTAAGTGTTCATCGTTAACACCATGATTATCATGCAAATGTAATACTTCTACGTAGTTTGAATATTTTGTTAACATTGGTAACTTAGGTGTCAAAAAATGTTGATGTCCTGTATCAAAACAAATCCTTAATTTGTCGTGTTTTATGTGTCGAAAAATGTAAGGAATTTCTTTATCCAAATAAAGATTTTCAACACATAAATTAATATTACATTGCTCACAAACTTGTAAAATTTTCTTTAAACGTAATAAACCATACTTACTCTGTTTTTCTTTTTTACTACCATTTAAGTGAATAACAAAATTCTTGGTCAAGCCACGACAACTTTCAATTTGGCGGCAATAATCATCGCAAACCATATCACCATTTTCACCACGTTCCCAAAAGTAATGTAAGCGTTCTCCATCATACAAACAATGAATCATTGTGCATTTAAGCCCCAAATTAGCCGCATATTGAACGATATCACTTAAGTTACTATCTTTACCCCCATCGCAAACGCCGCAATAAAACTCGTCGAACCCAGCTTCCTTAATCGCGCTTATCCGCTCTTTGTACGAAATATTATAACCAAAATACAGATTTACTGACTTCTTCATTTTTCAAATTCCCCGACGAATATTATACCTGAGAATTAAAAATCAGCAACCCCTTACAGCTTAATTACTAATCATTTCCCAAAAAATGTCTACCGCACTCTTCCAAACTTGGAACTTCAAATTTTTCTAGTTTAAGGCCATAACGCATAAATCTATTACCACATTTCCTTAGTTTACGCGCACTGAAACTGTGCAATTTGTTATTGCACGTGAAGAAATCGTTACCACATTCTTGTAAATTTCCCGCATTGAAACTTGTAATTTCTTCATTACTGCACATAAAGAAATCCCCACATTTTTCTAATTTTTCGAAATTAATATACTTTATGGTTTTGTTCGTAAACAAGAAAGCATCTTTGCATTTCCTTAAACGAGGTAAAACTACGCTTGTTAACTGTTCATTACAGTTTAAGAAAAACGAACCAACCTCTTCCAAATTCGGCAAGTTGATATCTTCCAAAACTCTATTCTGATACAAAAACTCATCACCGCATCTTACCACATTTTCCATCGTTAATTTTTTTAAACTTGTATTGTTGCTCATAAATTTACTTTTACAATTCTTAATACTGTCATCCGCATACTCTATAATTTGATTATTCTTATTAACTTTTATGGTTGCATTTCCACCATCTTGTTTTTTAATATGAACAACCCCTTTTTCACCGAAATTAATTTTTTCAAATTTACTTAATTCATTTGGAAAAGGATCTTCATTTTTAATATCGTAAGCTTTAACAGTTTTCTCCTTACAATCGACAATATAACTATCCGCCAAAATTTGATGTTCCGGTAATTTAATAACATTATAATTATCGATAATGATATTATTTGGGCAATAATAAATATTGTTAATCTCCATGTTATAACGATAATATTTACCATCATTTGCACGTACGTAATTTTCTAATTCAAGATCATTAAATTCTCTTTTTAATTTTTCTTTTACACCAAAATCCCTTTCAAAAGCATTAGATAAACCAGAAATGATGTTATCTAAATTACTGTTAAATAGATTATCTGGATTATTGACACTATGATTATACCTACTTTTAATTGATACTGTTGAAAATTTATCTTTAGTAAATTGAATGCTAATCACACTTTTATTATATTTATCGTTCCTATCTGGCTCTGGGAAATCATCTCTGTTCAATACTTCCGCATCTTTATGTACTGCAAACCAAACACGACACGTATCTAAACGATCGCCTCGAAAAGTACAAAGTTCTTCTCCATTATTGGATTCAGGTTGATACCCTTCTTGATAAACAGGAGTTGGACGTCCATCAGCTCTTTTGTAATAATGACGAAAAGATTGAATATCTGCTTCCGTTTGACATTCAGGGTACAGTGTATACCCAGCTTTCGCCATTAATTCGACAGCAGACTTGTCATTGTCGTTTAAATCGGTCGTCTCTTCTCTGAAGATATTATCTACTTTTTGATAGATAAAAGCTTTGAATTCACTTTCTTTTCCTTGGTTAATAATATCTGAAGCAAGCACACGACTTTTACAGAAATTTTCTTCCAAGAGTTGCGGCAATAAACCTTCCGTTTCTAAGATACGTTGGAAATCTGCCCGACATAACCTCATCATTTGTTCGCCAAATTTTTGCTTAATAATTTTTAAATCCTTTTCCATTTTTATTATTTTCCTTTATTTTGCTTTTAAGATTTTTTACCATGCATACCCATATTCCCCTGGATCAATTCCAGGCATTAATCGATGATCACCATGCATCAGGTGTTTATTTTTCTCCAAAGAATTTCGCCCCAAATTTTCCAAAAGTGGTGCATAGAATTTTTCCAACGTTGTGTTATACCGCATAAAACTATGTCCACAATTATTCAACCAAGGCAACATTAAATATTTCATTGAATCATTGCATAAAAGAAATTGGTTTCCGCACTGATGTAACCATTGTAAATTCACTTCAGATAGTATTCGATTCCAAGGCATAAAATCTCTTCCACAAACCGACAGCTGCGGTAAATCTAATATTCGCATACGCCGATTATTGTACAAAAAGTTATCCGCACATCGGCTTAGTCGTGGGAAATACACCTCACTTAGAATTTCATTTTTGTACATAAAATCATCCCAACATATTTGTAAATTTGGCATTTCAATTTTTTTCATTGTCATGTTTTGACGCATAAATCCATCACCACATTCTTTCAATGATGGGAAACATGCTTGCGTTATCGTATTATTAGCACTTAAAAAATCATTACTACATTCCACCAACTCTGGAACATCTACACATTCAATCTGCTCATTGTTTCGAATAAACGAATGACCGCACTCTTTCAAACTTGGAAAAGAAACATATTTCAAAGCCTTATTATTAAGTAAGAATTCATCTTTACACTCTTCCAGCATTTTCAAATTAATCATTTCCAAACCTTGATTTGCTGACAAAAAACCCGCACCACATTTGCGCAACTTTTCCAAAGTTAAAAAACGCAGACTTTCATTTGCTGCCATAAATGAATAACCGCACTCTTCTAGAGCCGGTAAATAAACTTCATTGACTCTTTTATTTTGAGCAAAAAATTGCTTTTTGCATTCACGAAGCTTAGGAAAAGAAATCTGTTCTACACCTAAATTACAAAACATAAACCCATCACCAACACTTAATAACTCGTCTGCATTAATGTGCTTTAAACCTATGTTGGAAAGCATGAAATAATCCCCACATTTTTTCAATTTTGGCAAATCCATGCTTTCCAAAGATTTATTTTGGTACAAAAACGAATGATCACATTCTTCCAAGCTCGCTAAATTTATTTTTAACAGATCATTATTTTCGTACATAAAATCAAAACCACAACTCACAACATTGGGTAAATTTAAACTCTTTAAAGCCTTATTATAACGCATATAGTTATTACCGCATGTTTTTAAACTTTTATCCTCAAAAGCAATGATTTGCCGACGCTTATCTAATTTTAAAGTCGCTTGTTCGCCATTTGATTTTATCACTATAATTGACCCGTCTTTATTAGGAATAATGCTCATATTCTCTGCTAAATCGTGAACAAAACTATCATGAATATATTTATCATAAAGGCTGATTGTACTTTCTTTAAAGTCAATTACATAATAGTCTGCCAAGATTTGATGTAATGGCAATTGTTTCGGTTTAAAATTTTCAATCACTACATTATTTGGGCAATAATAAATATTATTAATCTCATGATTATACGGATAATATCGCCCATCATTTGCCAATGTATAACCCTCTAATTCGAAATTAGATTTACCACAATGACTTCGGTCTCGCACACCGTAATCTCTTTCAAAAGCATCAGACAACCCACTAATGATATTATCCAAATTGCTATTAAAAGTATTATCTGGATTAATCACCGTATGATTGTAACGATTTTTAATCGACAAGGTCGGATACTTTCCTTTGGTAAATTGAATACTAATCACACTGGTGCCATATGCATCTTGCCTCATCGGATTTTTAAAATCTTCCCTGTGAATTTTATGTACATCTTTTTTAACCGCGAACCAAACCCGGTCTAAGTTCAAACGCCCTCCGTTAAATGTACATAGCTCTTCACCTACGCGTAACTCTGGTTGTCCACCATGATAGACTGGCGTTTCAGAGTATGGGCGATAATAATAATGCCGAAAAGATTGAATGTCTTCTTCTGTTTTACATTCTGGATATAAAATGTATCCGGCTTGATCTAATAATTCCTTTGCGGACTTATTAATGCTAATTTTGATTTCATCGCGTTGAATAACTACCTTGGAAAAAATAAATTCTTTAAAATCATCCTCTTTACATTGATTAATAATGTCTTCCGCCAGATTTTTATTTTTTATAAAATTTTTTTGTAAAATCTCAGGTAAAAGACCTTCAACTTCCAAAATCCGTGCAAAGTTTCTACGGCAAAGATGCATCATTAATTCGCCGTATTTATTTTTAATCCACAATAAATCTTTATTATTGTACATATTAAATAATGTTAAACCTTTGCTTTTATTTTACACCTTTGTTGTATTGATTTCAAGGGTCTACTAAAAAATTAACCAGCAACTACCTCGTTCCGATAGTCGACACATCACAGCAACTAACTTTATTTTTTAATTTAAAAGCACGTTCTAAACATACTTGAAAATGCCTTAACAATTTTGAGGGCTTTTGGCGTAAAGGTTCTTTACTTAAAGTATTATGATATAAAAAATTTTCACCACATTGTAGTAATTTAGGTAAAGATAATTCTGTTAAGGATTTATTCCATGCCATAAATCCATTCCCACACATTTGTAATCTCGGCAAGGTTAAAACTTCAATTTTCTCGTTGTGATGTAAAAAATCATCACCGCAAATTTTTAAATTTGGGGCTTCAAATTTATTTAAAAAATTATATGAACCCAAAAAGTTATTACCACATTCACGTAACCTTGGAAAATTAACTTCGGTCAAATTTGGCGAAAAATATAAAAAATCATGACCACATTTTTGTAATTGCGGCATCTTAACAAATTTTAAATTGTTCGAGTAAAAAAAGCTGTCACCACATACCAGCAAACTCGGGAGATTTATCTGCGTTAATACTTCATTACTATACATAAAAAAATCATAGCACCGACGCAGTTTTGGCATCTGAAGAATTTCGATTGAATTGTTATAATACAAAAAACCAGATAAACATTCTTGCACTTCAGGTAAGTTTATTTCTTTTATGTATTGACTTTTTGCTAAGTATTGCTCCCCACATTGACGCAAGCTATCATCTTTAATTTTCTCAATCTGATTACGGCTATTGAAGGTAATCGTGACAACTCCGCCATCTTTTTTAGTAATTTTAATAACCCCATTTTTTTCAATTTTAATAGATTGATTTTCTCCAAGAACGTCGATAAAACTATCATAATGACTATTGTCATACATTCTCACTTCTTTAGTTTTTAAATCAATAATAAAGTAATCAAGCAAAAACTGATGCGTTGGTAAAGGTTTAACTTTATTACTATCAATAATGATATTGTTTGGACAGTAATAAACGTTATTAATATTATAATTATATGGATAAAATTTACCATCACTTGCCATTACATATCCATCTAATTCAAAGTTGCATCTTTCAGTTTGCATTTTATCAGAAACTCCATAATCACGTTCAAAAGCTACAGATAATCCAGGAGAAATATTATCAAGATTATTATTAAAAGTATTATCTGGATTGTAAACAGAATCATTATAGCGATTTTTAATAGAAAGCGTTGAATATTCGTTCTTTGTAAATTGAATACATAAAACACTTGTCCCGTATTTATCTTGTCTTTGTGGATTTGTAAAATCTTCACGTTTTAGTTTTTCAGCATCTTTATGAATCGCGAACCAAATTCGATTGCCCAATAGTCTCCCACCGTTAAACGTGCAAAGTTCTTCTCCGACATGATGCTCTGGAACTTCACCTTCGTTGTATCTAAGTTTTTTCCCATCTGGTCTATAAAAATAATGGCGAAAGGATTGAATATCTTTTTCTGTTAAACATTCCGGGTAAAGATGATAACCTTTTTCCGCTAAGATTTCTGCTGCTTTTTTATTTCTGTCTACATTACACTTTGTTTCTGTTAAATTAGCTTTGTTATATAAAAAATCTTTAAAAGATTGAATGTGACTTTGTAGGATAATATCCTCTGCCAAAAATTTTTGCTTAGCAAAATACTGATCTAACAACTTTGGTAACAATCCAGGAACTTCTAATAATTTATAGAGTTCATCACGACAAAGTTTCATCATGCGCTCACCAAATCTATATTTAATTACATCTAAATCGTTTTTCATAACTGCTAACCTTTATTAAATTATAACTTTACAAAAAATCAATTTCAAGAGCCATTCATAATATTATTAAAAAATTTTATTTAGGTGATTTTTCAAACTCGACACTGCATGTTTAAAATCATTTTTCAAAACTGTAAGTTTAATCTTAAACGGAGAACAACCCTCATTCCTCCATTCTTTCATTACAACTTTTGAAACGTTAAGTTTTGTAATATTGGGATTCCATCTCATAAAATATCTATCCAGTTTTTGTAACTTAGGTACATTAAATTCTTCCAATGAGTTTTGTTCAAACATAAAACGTTTTCCACATTCTTCCAAAGAAGGTAAATCTATTTTTTTTAACTGTGCGCTAAAATAAAAAAACATTTGACCACACTTTTTTAACTTAGGAGCTTGAAAGGTTTTTAATGATTTGTTCATACTTAAAAAACGATCTGAACAAGATTCAAGTGAAGGTAAATTTAAATCCTCTATGGTTTCATTATTAAACAAAAAATAATCCCCACATTTTTTCAAATTTGGTAAATAAATACTTTTGATAGCCTTATTTTTAAACAAAAAAGAACTTCCAATTTTTTTCAAGTTCGGAAAGCTTGCCTCATTAAGTAACAAATTGTTATGCAAAAAACCCCATCCGCATTCTTGTAACAAAGAAACATCTATCTTATTAATCAAACTGGCACTCTTTAGAAAGTCATTTCCACATATTTGCAAATATGGAAAATTCGCTTCCATTAAGCAATTATTATTCTCTAAAAAGTTATCACCACAAATCTTTAAATTTGTTAAATTTAAATCAACCAAGACATTGTTTTTACACATAAAGTTATGCCCGCACTCTTGCAAACTTTCATCTTCAAGACCGACAATTTCTCTTTTCTGATTTAATTTTAAAATTGCCACATTACCGTCTTGCTTGGTTATTTTCAAGATACCGCCTTTTTCCGCAAGTATCTTTTGGTTAACTCCATACTCAAGCACAAAAGCATCACGTATCTTTTCATCATACAATTTAATCGTATGTTGGTTACAATCAACAATATAATAATCAATCAGCATTTGATGGTTCGGTATTTTTATTACCTCTAACTCTTGGTTAATAATGATATTATTCGGGCAATAATATATCTCTTTTATTTCATAATTGTATGGGTAATATTTTCCATCATTTGCTTGCACGTATCCGTCAATCTCAAGTGTCGGCCCACACTTTGCCATCTTATCACGGACACCAAAATCTCTTTCGAAAGCATCGGTCAGTCCTTCAATAATATTATCTAAATTACTGTTAAATGTATTATCCCCACCAACGGCACGATGATTATAACGACTCTTAATTAATAAGA
>JAZSQY010000001.1:0-2515 GCA_045538225.1 Clostridia bacterium
GATATATGACCCAACAATACCTTCGGCAGCAATACGATCACTGCTTCCTTTTTTCAAAGCTTTTGCTTTACCTTTTTCACGTAACAAGGCAACGGCTTTTGCGTAATCACCTTTTGTTTCGTCTAAAGCTTTTTTGCAATCCAAAACACCTGCTCCGGTTGCTTCTTTTAATTTCATAATATCGCTCATGATTATTTGTCTCCATTTTTTACTGTTTTTGTTTTTTCTGTTTTTACAGCTTCTTCTTCATCTTGTTCAACAGGTTCTAAAACTGCTTTTGTTTTAATTGCTGCAGCCATAGATACTGTTTCCTTTTCGCTTGCAGTTGAACGTAATTCAACACCTTCTTTGGCTTCAATAACAGCATCAGCCAAAGCAGCCAAGATTAAACTTACACTACGAGTCGCATCATCATTTGCTGGAATGATAACATCAACATCATCAGGGTCACAGTTAGTATCGATAATACCGATAACAGGAATCCCCAATTTACGAGCTTCGCCAACAGCGATGTGTTCTTTCTTCGAATCCACAACAACCAAAACACCCGGCAAAGAAGTCATTTCGGCAATACCACGCAAATTCTTTTCCAATTTTTCGCGTTCATCCATTAATTTAGCAACTTCTTTTTTAGGCAAATAAGCAAATTCACCCATTTTTTCCATGTTGTGTAATTTATTCATACGTTCAACACGACTGCGAATGGTTGCAAAGTTTGTTAATGTACCACCCAAGAAACGGCTGTTAACATAATAAGCTCCACAACGTTCTGCTTCACTTTTAATTGCTTCTTCAGCTTGTTTTTTAGTACCAACAAAAAGTACTTTTTTACCTGCTGCTACTTGATCACGCAAATATTCATAAGCACGATCAACCAAGACTGTGGTTTGTTCCAAGTCCAAAATATGCACATTATTACGTGCGGTGAAGATATATTTCTTCATTTTCGGGTTCCATTTACTTACTTGGTGACCAAAGTGGGTACCCGATTCTAAAAGTTGTTTCATTGAAATTACTGACATTTTTTCCTCCTTGTTTGTCTGCCCCCGATTCGTCATCATATTCGCTAAACGGTTTTTTCACAACCGCAACAAGTAAATACTCACAATCAGGGTGAAATTTTATAAAACGTACAATTATAACACGTCACGTTTGTACATGTCAATTGCATCTTGAATTACTTTTTTTGCTTCGGCCTTGCCTTTTGGTGCAAATACCTCAACTTTATCAGTTGTGTTTTTATAAACCTTCAAGAAATGTTCAATTTCATCAATCATAACCTTTGGAACATCATTGATTTCTTGATAATGATTTACATAAGGGTCATCCACAGCTACTGCGATGATTTTTTCGTCCTTTTCACCTTTATCAATCATTTCAATTAATCCAACTGGACGACATTTTACCAACGTATTTGGATCCAAAGTTTCCGAACAAATTACCATCACATCCAAAGGATCATTATCTTCCGATAAAGTTAATGGTATTAAACCATAAGAACAAGGATAATGAGTTGCGGTACGTAAAACACGGTCCAAAGCAATTAAACCTGTTTCCTTATCTAATTCATATTTCTTTTTACTTCCTCTTGGAATTTCGATCACCGCCATAAATTCATCCGGTGTTACTCTTTCCGGATTCATTGAGTGCCAAATAACATTTTTATTGATCATCTTCGACATCTTCTTGATAAACCTCCAAAACTTTTTTTGCTAATTCTTCGTCAAGGACTAAATCTAAACTATCTTCGTCATCATCTAGGATTTTAAAAACAACTACTTCATCTTCTTTTAACTCTAATGGACGCAAAATTGCGTAGTGTTCCGCATTATAAATTACAACTGCAATTTGTTCAAATTTTATCATTTTTCCATCGCCTTGATGTAATTCAATAATGTCTTCATTATTTTCATCAAATAATTTTTCTACAATACTTTCGTAAACCATTATTTACCACCTTTTTCATCACTGTGATCAGCGATTATGGCTTCTACTGGACATGCATTAATACATGCTGTACAAGCAATGCACTTTTTTGGATCTACTTCGTATTTGTCACTAGTAACAGCCAAATCAATGGCACCAACTGGACAAATCGCCGCACAAGAACCACAACAAATGCAAGAGTCAGTTATTTTTGCTTTCATTTAGTGATTTTCTCCTTTCGTCAAGATATATTTGAAGTATAATTGAAGCCGCCACTTTGTCAATTAGATTTTTACTTTGGCGCTGGTTTCCGATCATTGATTCGGCTTCATAAGATGTATACCTTTCATCGACGTATTCAACTGGTAAACCTAAGGCTACAAACACATCGCCAAAACTACGCGCCTCCCGCGACATTTCACTTTCATCACCATTCGCATGTAAAGGCAATCCAATTACAATCTGTTTTACATCATTTTTTTGAATTATATCCCAAATTTGTAAAACTGTTTTCTTAATTCCACGGTTTTCAATTATTACTAATGGCGTAGCAATTAACAAAGTTGGGTCAGACAATGCCAACCCAATT
>JAZSQY010000036.1:0-9806 GCA_045538225.1 Clostridia bacterium
AAGGAGTTGGGTCTAGTCATTGTCTTCCTAAGACCGCTTGGCCTCCGACTTACCACTTTCACCAGAAGCAACAGAGCTGTGACGAATACGGTCTAATAGAGTTGTTTTACCATGGTCGACGTGACCCATTACTGTCACTACCGGCGGACGTGATTGCAAGTTTTCATCTTTATCATCAACTTGGTGCATTGCGGAAACAATTTCTTCCGAAGTTTTCTTGTTACTACGTTCTAATTTAACGCCAAACTCCTCCGAAACTAATGAAGCCGTATCAAAGTCAATGACGCTGTTAATGGTACACATTTCACCCAAGACCATTAATTGTTTAATAATTTGATTGACTGGTTTACCAATTTTTTCAGACAAAGTTTTAATTGTTAAATCGTCACCATCAATCACCACAATATTAGATTTTTCAACTTTGACCTTTGTGTCATTTTCTTTACTTTTTTTAGTACGGAAAACACGTGTCAACATACGTTCTTCAATTTCTTGCTCTTCAATAATACCGCGGCGCAATAATGCACGACGGTCCATTGCACCACGTGGCTCTTCTCCAGCGGTATAGCTTTTTCCTTTGCGTTTATTATTGTCGAAGTTATTGGGCTTCGGCATAAACTTTTTTGTTGGACGAGGCAAGAAGCCAACGCCACCGCGAGCACCACCGACAGCAATATTTGGACGAGCAGCGCCACCAACAGGATGTTTTGCACCATAACCGTTAGCTGTTGCTTGACCCGGTGTCCAAACACGATGCGGCATGCGTTGAGCATTACTATTAGCATTATTAAAACGACCACCACGATTAAATGGTTTTTGCGCATTATTTGGATTGCTACGGCGCATGCTGGTATCCGGCGTTCCAGGACGTCCAAACATTCCGGTTTTTTCCCCATAAGACTTCTTCGGAGCTTCTACAGTAGCTTTTACCGGAGCCGCCGGAGCTGGAACGACTTTTGTCACAGAATTATTAACCGGTGTGCTTTGCCCACCAGCAACTTTTGCATCATAAGCTTTTTCTGCACTTAATTTTTCGTCTTCACGTTGCTTAATTAAGTCCGCATATTTACCTTGATTAATTATTTTACGAGCTTCGTCTTCTTGCTTCTTCAAATTATCTTCAATTTTTTGACGCAGGTTGACCAAAACGACTTCCAGATCTCCACGAGTTTGACGACATCTTTCCCTTAAATTTTGAATCTCAGGTACTAAATCGCCAATCGTCTTAATCTTCTCTAAAACTGCCATAACTTAGATTATATACTTAATTTTTATTATATGCAAGTCTTACATAAACAAGTCAGACGCCGGTATGTCCAAACCCGCCTACACCACGCACAGTATCACTTAATGTGTCACTGACATGAAAGCATGCTTGAACATATGGCATAAACAAAAGTTGCGCAACGCGGTCACCGTTATTAACTGTACGCACTTGGTTTCCATGGTTATGTAAAACCACTACTACTTCACCACGGTAGTCGGCATCAATGATTCCAACCTTATTTGCGGGTGCTAAATCTTGTTTGCAGCTTAACCCACTACGTGCACAAACAACACCTACCAAACCAACAGGAATTTCGAAAGCAACACCAGTCGTAATCACTTTGGTTTCGTGTGGCGCAATTGTTACAGGCTCAGACAATACGGCATACAAGTCCGCACCAGCCGAACATACGGTTCCATAGGTAGGCACTTTTGCACCTTCAACCAACAATTTAACTTTAATATCCGTATTTATAACGGCATTAAATTTTTGTTTGGATTGCTTCAATTTCATTGTTAAATTCTCCTTTGTTTTTATTCATTTTGCCACAATACAATTTGTTGAGCTTTCATTGTCGCCGGAATATCAATTAATCTTTGGTTCGCTGAACCACGAAATTTTAACATAGGGTTTGCCAATGCTTTTTCAAACAGACCATCAACCAAGACATCAACGTATTTAAAAATTTCACGTTCCTTAATACTTTCATAAGTAAAACCCGACCAAACCCATAAAGTTTTATCCGGAAATTTTTCCTTAAAGGCACGAGCAATCTCTGTTGTACCAGCGATATTCTTGGGATGTAATGGCTCCCCACCCAAAATGGATAAACCTTTTACATAATCAGCACCACACAATTGTAATAACTGTTCCTGCACTTCTGGTGTAAATTCTTGCCCGCCATTAAAGTCATGGGTTTCCGGGTTAAAGCAATCTGGACAATGGAAAGTACAACCTTGCAAAAAGATTGAAACACGAACACCGGGCCCATTCGCAATATCCATCTTACGAATTTTATTATAACGAATCATTACGCATCCTTATTATCTAAGTGTAAAACACGTTCTTTAATTTCTTGCGTACGTCCCTTGTTCCAGAAGTTAGTTCCAATATAACCACAAGTACGGCGTGCAACATTTAGCTTTGAATGGTCACGGTTACCGCAGGAAGGACAATACCACTCAAATTTATCATCAATCAAAATTTCGCCATTAAAGCCACATTGTTGACAATAGTCAGATTTGGTATTAATTTCGGCATACATAATATTATCATAGATGAAACGGATAACTTCCATAACCGCGTCCAAGTTGTTAGTTAAGTTTGGCGCTTCAATATAAGAGATAGCACCACCAGGACTTAAACGTTGGAATTCACTTTCTAATTTTAATTTAGAGAACGCATCAATTTCTTCAAAAACAGGAACGTGATAAGAGTTAGTAATATAGTTACGATCTGTAATATCTTTAACAATACCGAAACGGCGTTTTAAGTTTTTCGCAAATTTATAAGTTGTACTTTCAATTGGTGTGCCATAGACACTGTATGCAATGTCTTCGGCAGCCTTCCATTCCGCACACTTGTCATTAAGGCGTTGCAAGACTGCTAGGCCGAATTTCTTGCCTTCTCCGTTATCTGTATGGCTATGGCTCGTCATGTATTTTACGCACTCATATAAGCCAGCATAACCCAATGAAATGGTTGAATAACCACCGTGCAACAATTCATGAATACTTTGCCCTTTGGGCAAACGAGCTAATGCTCCGTGCTGCCATAAAATTGGAGCAACATCACTGGTTGCCTTAGCTAAACGTTCATGACGGATTTGCAATGCTTCGTGACAAAGTTCTAGACGTTCGTCTAAAATCTTCCAGAATTTTTCCATATTCTTTTCCGAAGACAAAGCAGCATCAACCAAGTTAATTGTAACCACACCTTGATTGAAGCGACCATAATATTGTGGCTTACCTTCCTTATTAACGTACGGAGTCAAGAATGAGCGGCATCCCATACATGGGTAACATTGACCTTCTCCATTTGCATCAATCTTTAATTGTTTCATAATTTTTTCTGAGATATAATCTGGGACCATACGTTTTGCTGTACATTCAGCAGCTAGCTCGGTTAAGTAATAATACTCACCTTTTGGATTCATATTACATTCTTCTAATACGTACAACAACTTCGGGAAAGCCGGTGTAATGTAAACACCTTTTTCATTTTTCATACCCTGGATACGTTGACGCAAGAACTCTTCAATAATCATCGCTAATTCTTTTTTATATTCGTCAGTTTCTCCGAGATACATACAAACAGACAAGAACGGAGCTTGACCATTGGTTGTAGTCATCGAATTAATTTGATATTGGAAAGTTTGTACGCCATCGGTAATTTCACGTTTAATATCTTCGGTGGCAAACTTTTCGCATTGTTCTTTAGATAAACCACGTGCTTGGTAACGTTCCAAATAACGTTGATAACTATCGCGAACAAAAGGAGCTAAATGAGTCAAGGTAATCGTTGCCCCACCGTATTGACTAGATGATACAGCCGTAATCAATTGTGTCGCAATAGTCATTGCTGTTAAGAAACGATGTGGTCGCTCAATCATAACACCATTAATGTTTGTCCCATTATTCATCATATCTTCAAGATTAATTAAATCGCAGTTATGCAATGCATTTTGCGCAAAATAATCTGCATCATGGAAATGAATGATACCTTCATCATGAGCCTTGACAATTGTTGGTGGCAATAATAAACGACGCGTAATATCTGTACTAGTAATCCCAGCAATATAGTCACGTTGAGTTGTAACTACGCGTGCATTTTTATTTGAGTTTTCCGTATTCCAATATTCACTCTCACCATTAATTAATTCTTTAATTGCAATATCGGTAGTATTACTTTGACGTACCAACTCACGAGTATAACGGTAAATAATATATCGTTTCGCCAAATGGTAATGCCCTAACTTCATTAAACGTTGTTCAATAATATCTTGTACATCTTCAACCAATAAACGTTTCTTTTTTAAACCAGTAATATACGCCAAAATTCCTTCAATTTCCGCATCGGTTGCTTGCTCTTTTTCTTCAACTTCGCGGTTAGCCTTCTTGATAGCTATTTTGATTTTACTAGCATCAAAGTCAACAATTTTCCCATTTCGTTTTACGATTTTCATGTTTTTTCCTTTTAAAGTCGCCATTGCGACACGTATAAAGATATGTTAGCACAACTTTTTTCAATGTCAAGAAAAATATCCTACATCTTGTGGTATACACCACAAACACACCACAAGATACAAGCACTCAAAAATTTATGCGTTGCAGCACCTTTTTATCTGTTTTTAACAGTTTTATTTATCAAAAATGACTACTTTGGCGTTGGGAATCTTCAAACTGGTAAGATCGTTATCTTCAGGTATACCGTTAAAATAACCGGCAATGATACGCCCAATACAACTATGCCCTACAACTAAGATGTTTTGATTTGGATATTTAGGTAATACCTCATCAAAGAAACTTGCAACGCGTTGATACAAGTCGGAAACAGTTTCCATACCTAAACTTTGAATTTGCTCATCATAGACGCCGACCTTCCAACGATTAAAAACCAACGAACTGGTGGGCTGGTTTTCCAACTTACCGTAATAGCGCGCTTGAATCCGTGGGTCGTAGACTGGCACAAGTTCTGGATGATATTGTAAAATTGCTTCACAAGTTTGTTTTGCGCGCAAAAAAGGAGAACAATAACATGCCGCAAATTCTACATCTTTCAAAGATGATGCTGTTTGCTGTGCTTGTTCAATTCCGTTTTTATTTAATGGAACATCTTGCGTTGGAAAAACTTTATTCACATTCGCATCCGTTTGGCCATGTCGCACAAAATAAATCATTTTCCCTCCACTTCAACTTATCACAAATTTAAAAATCGTACTAATTAAAAATTATATGCAGTCGAGAGAAACATATTCCATCAATTTAAATCTCTTCTTCCAAGATCGAATACAGCGCCAAATCATGACGCTTGTGATAATTGTTACGCAAAATAGCTTAGATTACACCGTCATCAACTTGTTTACGATTAACTCATATGCCTTTTTTACATCATATTCATCTGAAATTTTTATCCCAAGATTTTTAACCGAGTTCAACATCTCTTGCTTTGTTTTAATAATTAAATTAAAATCCTTTCCGGTAAAGTCTTTTAAATGTTCATATTCAAGCAACAACCCTAATCCTTCCACGTTTTGCAATGCCAGCTCAACGCCATCTTTCTCAAAAACCCAATAATCATATTTGACCCGAACCAATTCTTGAAAATTTAAAACCAAAAACAAAGACTTCGCTTTCTGGACATCATCAATACATACATTAATTTTTTCTTCACTGATAGTGACACCATCTTGGAAAATTTTATTTTTATATGTTAATTTCTGAAATGTTTTATTCCCGTTATCAATATATCTAATTAGCACGCACTGTTTCAAAAACTGCGGGATATTATTTATTGTAAGACCCTCTAAATTTGGGCACAAATATAAATCATCAATGTAACCGGTTTGTCGTTGAATAAACCCAAGTTGCAATAATTTCTGCACAACGTTTTCTCGGTCTTCCAATACACGAGTCGTAATTTCAATTTGTTGCATAAAACATTATATCACGGTTTCTTTAGCGACAATAAGCAATTTTTGTCTTTGCTTGTCTCTTGAATTATTTATTATATGGCTTCTTGCGTTACCGAATCTTTACTGGCTGTTTTTCGCTTTTAAGGATTTGGCTGTCTTTTTCAAACTTGCAATTTCGTTTGCTAGTTTTTTATATTTTTCCAAACTTGCATTTAATTCTTGCTTTAATAAAGGTGTGATTTCACCTTGCTGTTCGGCTTTGGCAATCAGCAATTCTCGTTCTTGATCTAGCATTTGCAACTCTTTTAATTTTTGTTGTAAAAGAGCGTCTACCTTTAACCATTCATCACAAAACATGTCCATCCTCCACTTTTAAAATTTCGTATTGTTGACGATGCCAATCTCCCGACCATGAGCCACTACCCGCATATTTGAAATCATCAAAATTTGGCGCTTTTAAAATTTCACTTTTTGGATTTTTTTTGATAAATTCATTGATTGCATCCCAATTAGGCGAAATGCCACTTGTTACTTTTTTAATTGGTTTGGCTGGATTTTCTTGATTATATTCTTTTACGAAAGCAGTAACCCCTTGCATTGCTTTTTGGTAGATTGCTTCTCGTTGTTGAGAATTATCATATTTTCTGTTAACTTCGAAATCATTGACAACCGCATACCCCTCTTCTCGATTGACATAGATGATACCAAACGAAATGATATTGTTATCGAAATCACGAATAACTAATGGTTGCATATCCGGATGAATAATCATCCCACGCATGGCACCAGCACCGGCACCATAAAGCGTGGCACAACAACTGGTCAAACAACCCATAGCAAAATTTGCTGGATTGCTTTTACTTAAAACTTCATAAGAAAAGATAGATGAAGTGTCTTCAATTTGGTCGTGTAAAATTTCTGCAGAATCACTTAATATTTGTTCACGTAACTTTTGTGTTTCGTTACGATATTGGTTCAAACTTTCAATCCTGCCCTGTTTAACAGGTTTTGCCAAAATGTCTTTCACACCTAACTCGAAACGTTCGGCATCAATTTCTTTGGCTTTATCAAAATGCTTTTGCGAATAAATATTATATTTAGATATTTCTTCCGCTATCTCTGCATCTCGTGGAGTATTTATTCCCATAAATTTTGTTTTTTCAAATTCTTTGATTAAATATTCCATGGTGGGTGCTCGCCAGTGCATACGGTCAATTCCGTTCTCTGCGGTTTCATACACCAATACTTTGAATCTATCTTCTTCTTTGGTGGGCAATGATACATTATTTGTCTGTGTCAAATCAAGTTCCGTTCTTGTTTTAAACCAATCATAGACGCGGGCAAGTAGACCCTTGTTTCCCTTAATGTCTGACCAATTAGATTTATTAACGACAAATTTCATAAATGCTTCATTATAACTATCAATCTGCATTTCTTGTAAATTCATATGTAATTCATTTAAATTTATTTGGTTGCTTTTGATGATCCCTTGCATAAACGTGTAAACAATATTGTTCACCGGTGACATAATCGGTTTTCCTGCTTTATCTTTCCCCGTCTCAATCACCGTTGTTTTTGGTTCTAGCATCCCAAGATTTACCGACATCGCAACCAATTCACGAACATTATTACGTGTTATACCTTGTTCTTTGGCAAGCTCATATATTGCATGCAGTTGTTTAAGATTAACCCTTGGATTATTTTTAATCATTTCAAATATTTTTGCGTGAAGTAAATTGCCATATATACTTTTATTGCGGACATTCAATTTTTGAACTCCAATAAAAGCTTCGTCCCCAATGCTCGTCACACTATCTGGAATTTTTAAATCAGTTAAAGAACTACAGAACTTAAAAGCTTCTCCACCAATACTTGTTACGCCATCTGGAATTTTTATATTTGTAAGGGATCTACAATAACTAAACGCGCCTTCACCGATACTTGTTACACTATCTGGAATTTTTATATTTGTCAAAGATTTACAACTATAAAATGTATAATCACCAATACTAGTTTGGCCATCTGGAATTTTTATATTCGTCAAGGATTCACAATGACTAAAAGCTTCTTCACAAAAATTCTTTACACTATTTGGGATTTTTATATTATTTAATGATCTACAGGCAAAAAATGTACCTTTATCGTTACTTGTTACACCATTCGGAATTTTTATAGTTCTCAAAGATTCACAATGATCAAAAGCCTTTTCACCAATACTCGTTACACTATCTGGGATTTTTACATTAGTTAACTCCATGCATTCTTGAAACGCACTTCTACCAATACTCGTTACGCCATCTGGAATTTTTATCTTCCTTAAAGTTTCAGAAACTGCAAAAGCGTCCCGACCAATACTCGTTACATCTTTCCAAAATTTAGTTGGATTTTTTTTAAGAAGCTTGAGGTCTTCATACTCTACACTCAACAAAACACCGTTTACTTTTTCCATATATTATCCCGTAAATAAATTATATCATAAAAAACAAAAAAAAACATATATTTTCCCAATACAACAAGCGATAAAAAAGCCAGCAAATCACTGGCTATCTGATAATTAAAATTCCCGCCGCCCCATTGACAAAGATGTTTTCAACTTCCTTGGGTTCTAACGCGAACACAATTGGCGGAGCTGCTGTCTTCTAAAACGATATCAATTAATTTTATAAGCAATTTTCGCACCTTGTTTATCATAATCGCCATTGATGCGGTTTTCGGTTTCCGCTTTACTTTCGTAAAGTACTTCCCCGTTGCGTTTGGCAATAATATTGACTACATCTTCTAAATAGCGACCAACCAAAACAAAGCGATGACAATTCATTGGATCAATTTCGGCACACATCAAACAAATGGTTTCGTTACTATTTCTGATGCGTTCCAATGCTTTTTGAAAAGGTTCACTGTTGGCGATTGTTGTGTATTTGCAATCTAATTGCCTGGCACCAAATTCTTGCCAATGTTCGTAACGGATATTATGTTTGGCTAACTCTTTTGCAAGACTGTAATTATTGTAATTTGGGAAGTAACGACTTCTCGGTATCGAACGAACATCAATTAACATGGTTACACCGTTTTTCAATAACACATGAATAAACTGTGGCAACTGAATTCCTGCATAACCAATCGTATAAACTTTCGCCATCATTCAATCATACCACGCAATCACAAATGAACAAAAACTTCTGCAACAAATTCATAATAAGCATTCTTTCAGACAACAATTACAAATTGGTTAAATTGTGAACAAAATTATTGACTTCTTCATAATCTTTTAAAATTATTATTTTCTTTTCATTTTTATATTGTTCCAAGATTTCAAATATTTTAGGTAAAACATTGTCATTAAATTTTGTTATAGATTCTATAAACTCATCTTCAATTTTTGTATTATCAAAACCATCAGCCATATCAGCTGTACGATCTTTTTTAGAACGGGCAATAGCGTTTTGCAAACAAATTTCCATATCAAGGTTAAGTAATATTACTGTATCAGCAAGTTTAACTCTTTGTTCAATGGTCGAAATATAATTGCCATCAATAATCCAGTTATTATTGCTTTTCGCAAAGGCATCAACTTTTCTGACAAGTTCCTCGCGAGAGATACGAGTAGTATTATCAATATGATAAATCTTGTCTAAATGAAGCACTGGATAATTAAGGATATCTTTTAACCGAAAAGTCATTGTCGATTTTCCGCTTCCGGGACAGCCGATGATAATAATCTTTGCCATAAAATATCCCTTGAATTTTATCAAATTATAAATAAAAAGCAAAGTACTTTAAAATTATCGAGTTTGATTATAGGCAATTAATGGATGCCGCAGGATAACGGATTTGAAATATTGTTCTTGAAAATCGGTTAATTTTCTTATATCACTATCAGTAATATTTTCACCATTAGTTACAATT
>JAZSQY010000022.1:0-5787 GCA_045538225.1 Clostridia bacterium
TTATTATTGACAAACAAAGCAAATGTTGGTGGCGCAACAGTAACTTGGGTCGCATACAAAAATTTGGGTCGTTGACCAGCTTTAAATGGCGGAGGCGTCATCGCAACGGCATCTAAAATTAAATCGTTTAGTTGACCAGTAGTAATGCGTTTTTCGGTATTCGCCAACACACGCTCGACGGTCGACATGACTTCTCCAATTCTTTGACCAGTAAGTGCAGAAATATAAATCGATTGGAAGTACGGCATAAAAGCCAAGTCTGCCGCCAATTTCTTTTCAAACTCTAATTGAGTGTAACTATCTTTAGCAACAATATCCCATTTATTGATCACAATGACTGATGGACGCCCGGCTTCATGGATATAACCCGCCAGCCGCACATCTTGTTCGGTCAATCCTTGGGTCGCATCGACGACCAATAAAACTACGTCACTATTTTTGATGCAGTGAATTGCTCGCAAAACACTGTAATATTCGACAGTTTCAACTTCCACACTGCGCTTGCGACGAATACCAGCCGTGTCCGTCAAAATAAAAGGTTTACCACAATAGTTGAACGGACTATCCACGGCATCACGGGTGGTTCCCGCAATATCGCTCACCATAACACGTTTTTCACCTAACAATGCATTCACCAAAGAACTTTTACCAGCATTCGGACGACCAATGATGGCAATGCGTTTAACATCTTTAGCTGGTTGTGGACGCAGTAAATTTTTAATGCGTAATTTTTGCACGATAGAATCCAACAGGTCCCCTAACCCAGTTTTTTGAGCACAAGAAACAGGCAAAGGATCACCCACACCCAAACGATAGAATTCCGCTAAAGTATTATCGCGCAATGTTTGATTGTCCAGTTTATTCACACACAAAACCAGGGGCTTACCATAACCACGCAAAAGCTTCACAACTTTCATATCATCGCCGGTCACACCCACCATACCGTCAACAACAAATACAACCACATCGGCAATCCCGACCGCTATTTCAACTTGTTCTTTAATGTGAGCATTAAAAGCTCCATCTTCAAAAGAGACACCTCCGGTATCAACCAAAGAAAAATTATTACCTGCCCATTCGCAATCCGCATAAATACGGTCACGCGTCACACCGGGCATATCATCAACGATACTTTTCCCGTTTTCCGAAATTGTATTAAACAATGTCGATTTTCCAACGTTGGGTCGACCAACCAACGCGACTACTGGAGTCTTAGCCAACTTGCACCACCTTTAAGCCCGCATATTGGGCAATTGCATCACTGTGTTGATCCGGATAACCGTGCTTGTAATAAATAGCATCAACACCAATGACCGCTAAATTTTTCATACAAATAATACATGGACGATGTGTACAGTAAACAGTTGCTCCGCGCAAAGCAATGCCATCACGTGCTGCTTCGCAAACACAACGCGTTTCCGCACATACAGCATGACAGAAACCAGCCGCCGTTCCGCTGGGGATTTTGTGAATTTCACGCAAGCATCCACCGATGTCGGCACAATTTGCAGCACCTTCTACTTGCCCATTAACTGCAGACACTAAAACTTTATCATCACGCACCATGACACAACCAACATGATTGCGCCCACAACGTGACGTCTTAGCTAATTCTTCTGCCATTTTCATATAGTCCATTGGCTTAATTATAACCGAAAATTGGGTGGCAGTAAAATGATTGTTCGCCAACTTTCCATGTTATGTTAACGGCAAGGAGAAAAAGAAAATGAAAATTAAACCATTGTTTGACCGGGTGTTATGTAAACCCGTTACAGAAAGAACCAGCCAAGGCGGCATTTATATTCCGACCACAAATTCGGAACGCCACCAAATTATGACCGTAGTGGAAGTTGGTAATGCTTCACCAGTAGCAATTGGCGACAAAATCGTTATTAACAAATATGCAGGAGCCGAAATTACCAGCAAAAATGAAAAACTATACTTAGTCCAAAACTTTGACATCATCGGGGTGATTTATGAATAAAGCACAAAGAGCTATCTACCGTGGAGTAAACAAACTCAATAACATTGTCAAAATTACAATCGGCCCCAACGGACGCAATGTAATTATCGATCGCCACAATGGCAGTCCCCTTATTACGAATGATGGCGTCACAATCGCGAAGGAAGTCACACTATCGGACCGCCACGAAAATTTGGGTGCGGATGTAATTAAGCAAGCCAGTTTGAAAACCAACACAGAAGCCGGTGATGGAACAACTTCGGCGATTGTCCTGGCCACTGCAATTACTAATCAAGCACGCCGTGCAATTGCATGGGGACACCAACCCATTAAAGTAAAAGACGCCTTATTTAATGCAGCGCGTAAAGCCTTAGATTTAATGCCACAATATGTCCGCCAAATTCATAAATACGAAGATTTGCGCCGAGTTGCCACAAACAGCTGCGCCAACGAAGAAGATGGTGCCTTGGTAGCCAAAGCCCTGTCGCGCGTAGGCCCCGACGGTTTAATTTCATTAGAAATGAACCAATTGGGAACGACACAATTAACCTTTACCAACGGAGTAAAATTATCCGGCAAAATTGCATCACCATATCTGCAACCCAAGACATTACATAATGCCAAAGTTTTAGTTACCGATGGTACCATTAAAACGATCCAAGAAATTCTACCATTGCTTGAACATGCCATCCAAACACAAAGTCCACTACTCTTAGTAGCCGATGATTATGCCAATGAAGTAATTACCGCATTAGTTTTAAACCGCGCCAAAGCAGGATTACAAGTTGTTGCAGTACGTTCGAATGCTGCGGTAGATTGTGCGGTAATTACGAATGCAACTTTGATTTCACCGCAAAACGACTTAACTTTACCGCAAGCAACAACAACACATTTGGGCCAAGCCAGTCAAATTATTTTTGATGCGGAACACATGACAATTTTAAGCGACCAAAGAAGCAGTGCTTTTGATGAACATATCGAGCTGTTAAAAGCCGAACTTGCCACAGTCACAGACGATTACCGTCGCACCCGATTAAAAGAACGGATCGCCAATTTAACAACTACCGCGGGCGTAATTAGCGTGGGTTGTCCAACCGAAGCCGCAACTATGGAAAAACGTTTGCGCATTGAAGATGCTGTTGCGGCAACAACGAACGCGATGCGTGATGGAGTTGTGACCGGTGGCGGAACTACCTACCTAAAAATTGCTAAAGACTTAAATGGTAAAGATATTGGTGAACGTATTTTGAAACGTGCCCTACCATCTATCTACAAACAAATCAACCGTAACTACCGATTCAACAAAGAGGACTGTGATGTCATTGATGCCGCAACTGTTGTAAAAAGTGTCATTCAAAATGCTACATCAGCAGCCGCAATTTTAATTACTACGGGAACAATCATTTCGAACGCGACTTAAAAATCATCCCAATTACCAACCCTGAAACAATGGCTACCGCTATACCGGCCGACATTGCGGTTAATCCACCGCTAAAAATTCCCAAGAACCCGTACTTATCAATATTTTCAAAAGTACCTTTGACTAAGCCCGCACCAAAGCCGGTAATCGGTGTTGTCACACCCGCACCAGCAAATTTCTTTAATGGGTCAAATAACGTACAAACTTGCAACAAAGCCCCTAAGACAACAAAGGAAACTAAAATACGTGCCGGTGTCCAATTGGTTTTTAAGATTAGTAACTGGCCAATCATACAAACGAAACCGCCAATTAAAAATGCCCACAAAAAAGTCATTCTGCTACCTCCTCAATCACAACAGCATTGGCTACACCGGGTATAGTTTCCCCTTGGAAACAAGTGGTTGGTGACAAAAGCGCTCCAGTAGCCATAAATAAAACTTTATGGTAATCACCACGTTTAAATTTATCCAAAATGAATCCATTCAAAGTGACCGCACTGCAACCGCAGCCCGAACCGCCCATGTCGACTTTTTGTTCTTCAGCATAAATTAACTTGCCGCAATCATAGTAGTTTTGACCTAAATCATAGCCACGTTCTTTCATTAAGTCACGTAAAGCTTCTTCCCCAATTTGACCTAAGTCGCCCGAAAAAATTGCATCGTAATCTGCGGGTTGGGTATGCGTGTTCGCAAAATGGCGTTCCAATGTGTCGGCTGCCGCAGGGGCCATACAAGCACCCATATTGTTAACGTCTTTGACTCCATAATCGACAACACGCCCAATGGTCGCACAGGTCACGGCAATTCGTGAAGTTTTGGCAGCGGATAAAACTGTGGCACCGGCCCCGGTAACTGTCCATTGCGAAGACGGCGGTCTTTGGTTGCCAAATTCTAATGGAGTACGGTATTGTCTTTCTGCCGTAGCAAAATGTGAGCCGGCTGCCGCAACTGTACTATGCACCAAGCCGGCATCAACATAGGCGGCGGCATTAATGAGAGTTAAAGCCATGGTAGAGCAAGCTCCATAAATACCAACATATGGCAAACCAATATCACGCATGGCAAAGGAAGAAGAAACAATCTGATTCAATAAGTCACCGGCAAAGACCAAATCGGGCTGAACGCCGGCGACTTGGATTGCACCTTGAATCGCGGTCACGAACAAACGGCGTTCCGCAACTTCATGCGTTTTCCCACCAAAATATTCGTCTTCGACGATACGGGAAAAAGTTTGTCCTAACGGCCCTTGGCTTTCTTTTTTACCGGCAACGGAATACCATCCCACAATCCTTGGTTGATTTTTAAAGATAATTGTACTCATAAAAATAACCCCACAATAAAATATCCAAGACCACATAACATCGCGACAGCAACACCAACCACAATGACGGGTCCAGCAATTTTAAACATATTGGCACAGGTTCCAAAGATTATGCCTTCCTTGCGAAATTCCATAGCAGCACTGGTAATACTGTTGGAAAAACCGGTAATCGGCACGATAGAACCGCCACCCGAAAAATAGCCAATTTTATCGTAAACACCAATCCCTGTTAAAATTGATGCCAGCAAAATTAAAGTACAAGAAACCAATGATCCAATTTGCGTTTGGTCATAATTGGGTAGCCACAATTTATACAAAGCCCCCAACCCCTCACCCAACAAACAGATTAAACCACCCACGATAAAAGCGCGGATAAGTGACCCCCAGATTTTACTTTTAGGAGTAATTTTTTTGATGTACTCGGCGTACGCTTGTTTATCCATAGCTCGATTATTGCCAATTTTAAGTAAACAATACTACCGGTTCGCCAAGTTTTACTTGAGTACCGACAACGGGGAACGAACCTTGGACAACATCACCTTCTCCGTCAACTTCCACAAACAACCCTGTTTTTTCCAGTAAGCGAACAGCATCGGTCAAAGGCAACCCAGCAACTAGCGGAATATCAACCCAAATTGCTCCTGTGCCATTGTCGTATTGGTTATCAAAAGGAAATTGTTTATAGGCGGTAATTTGTTTAAAAATCTCCCCAACATATGGCGCCGCAACCAAACTGCCATAATATACACCAGTACTGGGTTCATCAACATACAGATAACACGCATAACGCGGCGTATCACCGACTGATAAATAACCAAGGAATGATGAAACGTATTTCCCTGCGGCAATATGTCCGTCCGCGTATTTTTGTGCTGTACCCGTTTTTCCACCAATCTGGTACCCAGCAACTGCGGCTTTTTTACCACTGCCCTGATTCACGACACCATACAATAACTGACTTAAAATTTCACTCGTTTTCTGCGAAACTACACGCTGCTTAACATTGGAACTTAAAGTTTGGGTTCCCACACTTTGCACATAGCGTGGTGCTCTTAACAAACCGTCACCAACCAAAGCACTAACA
>JAZSQY010000094.1:0-10902 GCA_045538225.1 Clostridia bacterium
ACTCCTTGGCTCACAGAACGACATGGCTACGATCCGACTTGTTTTGGCGGAAGCTGAAGCGCAACAACAAGCAATCGAAAAAATTATTTCGGCGCAACCGGATGCGGCCTACTTAACCTTGCAAGGTTATGAAGCTTTGAAGGCTTTGGCAAATGGTTCCGCAACGAAAATTATTGTGCCAAATGATTTAGCCAATGTTGCAACTTTGTTCACTTCAATTAAAGAAACAATCGCAACACAAGCTGATGAAAAAGAAAAGAAGAATACAAAAGCTAAAGAAAAATAAAAGTTAGCATTTATTGACAAATCTATAAGTGCGGTACATAATAAGTACTTATGGAAAAAAACCAAAATCTTTTAGACCAAAACATCCAAGAAAGCTGGTTTGCCAAGATGGGTGTTCACAAACCATACACAGTGTTTGTGTGCATCATGGCCATTATCGTTCTGGGTGTTTTTGCTTTTTCAAAAATGTCTGTGGACTTGTTCCCGTCCATGAATTTGCCTTATGCCGTGGTGGTATTAAGTCCGAATGAAACCTACTTGATGGAAGAAATGAACCAAGAGGCCATCCGCAGAGCCAAAGAAGCGGCAGGGGATGCTTATGCTGCGGCTTATCCAACAAATCCAGATAAAATTAATGCTGATGAATTGGCTTTGCGACAATATTTGCAAGGCAACCTTGATGCGACTGCCTTACAGACAAATATTCTGGCCGGCTATTATAAAGCATTAATGGAAACGGAAAGTCAACAAATTATGGCTGCCGTTATGCCAACTCAACTGCAAATGGAAAAATTGACCGACAATACTTTGGCGGCATTGTCAGGAATTAACGGCGTGAAAAATACTGATTGTTCGACCATGTTGTCTTTCGGTTTGGTCATGGTTTCTTTGGAATATAATAGCGATGCTACGGTTGACTTGACCGCCTTGGCCTTGGCTTTTGAAAATATGGCATTGGACGATACCACAAATTATGGTACCAAATTCAATAAAACCATTTTAAAAATCGACCCGTCTTTGATGCCCGTTATGTATATAACTGTTGCTTACAACGGCGCGGCAGATGATGCGCAAAATCAAGCATGGTTAGAAAATGAAGTCTTAACCAAAATTTCAACTGCCGTTGGTGTTGGCACGGTTACATCTAATCTGGATAATACATTGAACAATGACCAAGCTTGGCAAGGTTCAGCTTCCGGCTTGCAACCGACTTATAGTATTTCCATTCAAAAAAGCAGTAACGCGGTTACGGCGGAAGTGTGTGGTAATGTAATTCGTACATTGGAAAAATTAAAAGCCGAAAATCCGGATTTCAGTTACGACATCACCAGCAGTCAAGGGGAGTACATTAACCAATCAATCGGTTCCGTGGGTGAGAATTTGATTGTTGGCGGTATCTTAGCTTTGGTCATTTTATTCTTGTTTTTACGTTCTTTCAAAATGACTTTGGCGATTGGTATTTCCATTCCTTTGGCTTTGGTCGGAACATTTGTTGCGATGTACTTCATGGGTATCAATTTGAATATCGTTTCCATGTCTGGTCTCGCTTTGGCTGTCGGTATGTTGGTGGATAACTCGGTTGTTGTGTTGGAAAACATTTACCGTTTACGCAATAAAGGTATGTCCTTGAAAGATGCTTGTATCAAAGGGTCGTCGCAAATTATGATGGCAATGTTGGCATCATCCTTAACCACGATTTGTGTTTTCTTCCCAATGTTCTTCTTAGAAGGCTTGATGATGCAAATGTTTACGGATTTGGTTTGGGTCATCATTTTGTCCTTGCTTTGTTCATTCATTGTGGCCGTAATGTTCTTGCCGTCCATTGTTGCTACCTTTAAAATTAACCCGAAGACCGCCAAAGAAATTGTTGTTACAGATGATAAAAAAGCAACTTTTGGTCAAAAGATTGTGCTTGGTTGGCGTAAATTTACCGGTCGTTTGAACCAAATTTTTGATAAGACCATCCGTTTCTGTATTAACAAAAAGTGGTTAACCGTAGTTTTGGCTTTGGTTTTATTTGTCGGTTCGGCGTGTTTGTTATTGGTTAATGGTTTCATTTTGATGCCGTCTACCGATGAAGGTACCTTAAGCGTTTCGGTCGCTTTGACACCGGCGGGGAATACGGCCGCGAGCCTAGACGCAAGTAGTTTAGGTCAACCATTGTACGAAGAAATTGTAAAAGCTTTGGACAAAGATATTGAAAAGTGTGTAATTTCATATAGTTCTGGTGCGGATATTTTATCCGGTGGTGTCGCAAGTATTAATGCGGAAATTAAATTGAAAGATGACCGCAGCATGTCAACAAACCAAGCCAGCGAAAAACTTTACGATGCATTGCAAAATTATGAGAACGCCAACTTCGCCGATATTGAAGTTTCAACATCTTCCTTAGCCGGTGCGTTCATGTCCAGCGAAGTTTCGGTTGCTTTTACGGTTGATGCCAGTGCCTCGGATACGCAAACCGCGTACCAAGTCGGCAGTGCCATCCTTGATAATTTCAGCCAAGCTTTGGCCAACAAGTTTGAGGGTGGCAAAGAAGCATTGGGCATTCGCAGTGTTGTTTACAGCCAAAACACAGGCGTTAAAATTCAAAAATATAACGGCCGTTATGCTGCTACCGTTAGCATCAAAGCCGACCCCAGTGCCGATGTTAATCAAATTCAAAACACTTTAAATCAATACGTTGAAGAATTAATTGGTACCGATGAATTTAAAACAGTTTCTGTCTTGAATAACGACTTTGAAGAACAAATGAATGAGACTTACTCTGCTATGGGTATGGCATTATTGGTAGGGTTCTTGTTAATTTACTTGGTCATGGTTGCCATCTTCCAATCCTTCTTGATGCCGTTCATTATTTTGATTTGTGTGCCGTTGGGCTTTACAGGTGCATTCTTGTTGTTGGCAATGTGCGGCATGCCATTGTCGGTCCCGGCTTTGATTGGTTGTTTGATTTTGATGGGTGTTATCATCAACAACGGTATCTTGGCGGTGGATTACACTAACCAAGCACGTCGCGATGGCTTATCGGTTAAAGAGGCCTTGGTGTCCGCGATTCATACACGTATTCGTCCGATTTTCATGACGGCATTGACGACAATCTTGGCGATGGTACCGATGGCGTTTGGTTGGTCCTTGTTTAACCAAGGAGGTAGTACGGCCATCATGCAACCTCTAGCCGTTGTTTCCATCGGTGGTTTATTGTTTGGTACTATTACCACTTTGTTTGTGGTACCGGCTTTCTATGCAATCTTTTGTCGCGATAAAAAAAGCAAAATTTCGACAACAGTTGATGCGAACCAAGCAGAGCAGCCAGTAAAATAAGTTGTCAAAACATTAATTTCAAGTTAAGTTAAAGTATATGGATTGGTTGTGGCTTTTTTTGGGGATTGTCGGTTTAGCATTGCTCTGGTTATTAATCATGTGGATTGAAAGACTGGCACAACGGATAAAAATACAGGACGAACAACGTCGGATTACTTCTAAAGATATTGCGGAACGGACCGCGAAAGCCGAAGCCGAGTTAATGGAAAAACAATACGAGAAAGAAGTGGCCATGGATATCATTCAAAATGGTGATATTGATACCAACAACCCGGAAGACATGGCAATCTTCAAAGAAGCAGTGGATACATTAAGCTCACAAGAATTAATTCAAGCCGTTAGCAATCGTGTTTTCGGGGCTCCGCAAGGTACGGATGATATTACCGCCAATAAATCGGCGTTTGATGAATTACAACAACCCCAAAAGGTTGTCGCGAAAGGTGATGGCGTCACTCCGGTAAAGGTTAAACCGGCGGAAAAATCTGGGCTCAGTAAAGCCGAACAAAAAATGTTGAAAAAAATTAAGCAGGGGGATTGACTTATACCCCCTTTTTCATGTATTCTTATAAACGAAAAGGGGAATCATTATGAAAATTAAAAACTTATTTTTGAGTATTTGTTTATGTTGTCTTGCGGTTTTAGTCTTACTTGGTGCCAGTGCGCCAATTATGCAATTCCGTACACAAGCTTTGGCGGTCCGTACAGCCAATAATAATGATGGTGTTTTGAACGGGGTTGAGTTATTTGATGAAGAAGGTAATTATACAATTGATTATGCCGGCTTACTTGAAGCTCAAGAAACTTTTAAAATTTTTAATTTCTTTGGCCATACTTGGCAACTTGTTTACGTCAATGAAGATCAAGACGTTGCAACCTTTTGGATGACGGATCCTTATACAAGTTCAATCTTTAATGATGTGGTTCGTTCTGGTGACGATATTTATTATGATGGTTCAAACATTTGGGCCAATGGTTACAGTGATACCGTTTGGCATAGCGACCGTGGCGATGTTAAATTAGGCCAAAGTGTTGTCAGTGAATTATTGAACGATAAATCTGATGATATTTTGAACAACCCTGCATATAAGAAAATGATTGATAAAATTAAGAAAGGTGGCGTTCTTGGAACTAACGAAGCTAACGCACACGCGGTTGTTGAAAAGTTCACTTATGCCAAAAATGATTTAGACAATGTTGTGGAATATCAACCAAAATCGAATGAAATTACGGCTGAGTATGGCTTAGGCACGGACAGTGTTTTATGGTTACCATCTGAAGCTGAGTTAAAAGAAATTTGGCAAGTCCCAGCCGAAGTTTTGGATTGGACCGATACCAGCAACAATGGTGGTCGTGCTTGGTTGCGTACGCCAAACGAAACTTATAACCATTTGGGTGTCGCAGTTTGTAACCGAGAATTTAAGGCCTCGGATGATAGTTCTTGGTTCGTAAACAAAGCAATTAAACAAGAAGCAGGTGTGCGTCCGGCAATCCATTTGAACATTGGTGAAATCAGTCCATTGGCACCGGAAAAAAGCTGGTTCAACGAAGATTGGTTAAAAACTTTGTTTATCGTTGTTTGTGTGTTGGGACTTGCTGGTGTTGCATTGGTAACCACTGCTGTGGTGGTTAAATCCCGCAAAAAAGCAGCTTAACATAAAATCAAGATTCAAGCCCGGTGAAATGCTGGGCTTTTTTATTGCGGAGAATGATGAAAATTATCTTTTGATTCGGTCGTTTGTATGTTATAATGCGGAGTATGATTCAAGTAGCAAATGTATCTTTACAGTATGGAAAACGTGTTTTGTTTAAAGACGTTAATTTAAAATTTTTACCGGGCGAATGTTACGGTATTATCGGCGCCAATGGTGCGGGAAAGTCGACTTTCTTAAAGATTTTGTCCGGTGAAATTAGCCCCAACAAAGGTGAAGTGATTGTTGGCAAAAACAAACGTATTTCTACTTTGGCGCAAAACCAAAATGCTTTCGATGAATTGACCGTTGTTAATACGGTTATCGGTGGGCATCAACGCTTGGCCGAAATTATTGCTTTGAAAGAAAAGTATTATGCTTTGCCTGAAATGACGGAAGAACAAGGTAATGAGTTGGGTGATTTGGAAGCCGAGTTTGCCGAATTGGATGGTTGGGATGCGGAAAGTAACGCACGCATTATGTTGTCTGGTTTGGGTGTCAGTGAAGAATTCCACGACCAACAAATGAAAGACTTGGACGCAAAAATCAAAGTTAAAGCCTTGTTGGCGCGTGCTTTGTTTGGAAATCCGGATATTTTGATTTTGGACGAACCAACGAACAATTTGGATTTAGCGGGTACACATTGGTTGGAAGAATTCTTATTGGATTTCAAAAATATTACTATTATTGTGTCGCACAATCGCCACTTCTTGAACCAAGTTTGTACGCACATTTGTGACGTGGACTTTAATCAAATTAATATGTTCGTGGGTAACTACGACTTTTGGTATGAAACCAGCCAATTACTTTTGAAACAACAAAAGGAAGCCAATAAAAAAGCTGAAGCTCGCGCGCAAGAATTAAAAGACTTTATTGCACGTTTCTCGGCGAATGCAAGTAAGTCACGTCAAGCGACCAGTCGTAAAAAAGAATTGGAGAAATTAACCATTGAAGACTTGAAACCGTCTTCGCGTAAATATCCGTACATCAACTTTGAATGTTCACGCGAACCCGGGAATGAAATTTTGGCGGTTGAAAATTTAACCGTCAACGGCTTTTTCCGTAATGTTTCGTTCCGTATCAACAAAGGCGAAAAGGTGGCTTTCTTAACCGATAAGAGTGTGCGTATGGATAAACTCTTTAACTGTATCATGGGCATCGAAAAAGCCGATAGTGGTACGGTGACTATCGGTAAAACTATTACTGCTTCTTATTTGCCGGCAGATTATCGTTCGTATTTTGAAGGTGTCGATTTAAATTTGTTGGATTGGTTAAAACAATATTCACAAGATACCAACGAAACTTTTATCCGCAGCTGGCTTGGCCGTATGTTGTTTTCCGGTGAGGAAGCGTTGAAAAAAGCTAATGTCTTATCCGGTGGTGAAAGAGTGCGTTGTATGTTAGCCAAAACCATGTTGGAACAAGGCAATATGTTAGTTTTCAACGAACCGACCAACCATTTGGATTTGGAAAGTATTACGGCTTTGAACCAAGGTATGATTAAGAGTAAAGCCGTGATGTTATTTTACACCAGTGACGAAGAAATTATTGATACGGTTGCGACCCGCGTGATTGAAATTACTGCGGATAAAATGCATGACCGCGTTTTAGTTTAATTGTTGTGAATTACTTGGACGCTATAATCACTTTTTATATCATCGACCATTAATGCCCGTAATGGTCGTTTTTTATGTAAAGGCTGGGTACGGCGTACTTCAACATCTACCACAGGTTCTTCTGGATATTCTTCCAATGTCATGGTTGGATAAACCGTAGGGTCATCTTCTTCGATGTTGGTACTGACTGTTGCCACTTGTTGTTTTAATTGATGATTATGTACCGCCGTGGCTCCCCAGAGACCACCCATCACGGCAACCGCCAGTACCATTACGGATGCGGCAAAGCCCATCATCTTATGGCCTTTCTTGGGTGAGCGTGTTGTGGGTAGCACGACGTTTCCTTGGTAATTTCTTGCGTGAGATTGTGTTGTAAAGGATTGCATCAACCTTACCTCCTGTGCTTAGTATCTATCACCAGAGGTCGGTTTATTCAATTTTAGTAAAATTTACAATTACAATCGCAATCATTAGAATCGTGTTCTTTTTCTACCTTGGGGCAGTGAACAGGTTCTTTCTTTTCGTGGCAAACACATTCAAAGCATTTTTCTTTACGTTCACAGTGATTGCATTTATCACACTTGCAACCACAAGTGTTTTCACATCGACCGCAACGGAAAATCCAGCAAATGAAGTCGCCAACGGTTGGGCATTGTTTACACATCTTTCGTACCTCCTACTTCCAGCATACGTTGCCTTGTGTCAGTTTGTGCAACGTTGAATTGTATTTTGGCGACTGTATTCTTGGACCACTGCCGTTGCGATATGATATGCCAAGATTTCTTGATAAGTGGTGGATTGCAGCAGTTCACACTCTTGTGGATTCGTTAAAAAGCCGCATTCGATCAGGACTGCCGGGCAGGGCGAATGTTCCACAAGGTTGAAGTCTGTCGGCTTGGGTGTTTTGGCAAAGGGCAGACCGCTTTGGTTAAATTGGTTCTGAATGGCGGTGGCATATTCTTTACTGCCTTTGGTTTCGTTGGCATAAAAACATTGCAGGCCACTTACCGTCGCGGAAGGGTAAGTGTTTTGATGAATTGAAATTACAAGGTCAGGATTTAAACTGCGGATTTTTTCGCGACGCTTGGCCATATCATCGACCTTTTTGTTGCTCGCGTACGGTGAACTAAGGCTTTCGCTATCGACACGGGTTAAAGAAACCGCACAACCATGGTTTTGCAGTTCTTGGGCCAATACTTTGACAATTTGTAAATTTAGCACGGCCTCACTGACGCGACCAACAGATGCGCCATTATCATGACCTCCGTGACCTGCGTCTAAGACAATATGCAGTTGTTCGGGGGCGATAACAGCTGGTGAAAAATTCATCGTATCCAGCCATAGCCCTAAGCACAGGGCACAAAGACACAAATTAATTGCAAAGAAACGCATTCTTATGTATATTGAAGATGCATGCAAAAGATGCGTAAGTATAATTTCCGATCTGGGTTGGCCAAGGAATTACTTGTGGCCCTTTTCTTTTTTACGCTGATGGAAATTTTGAACATCTTTTATCCGATGGTTTTGAAAAATTTGGTTACACAAAAGGTTACGAACGATGCCGGCGTGTTGCCCACGATGAGCGATTTTTTATTTAGTGCGGCCATTGTTTTGGGTATGTTAATTATTGTCTTTTTCGTATCTTTGTTTGCGCGTAATCGTGTCAGTGTTTTTGGTGCGAAATGTCGTCGCAATGCGCGTGCAAAGCTATATGAAAAAATGACACGGATTTCAACCAATACTTTGAACGAATTTGGGACCAGTAAATTTTTATCCTGCATGATTGAAGACACTTCCTGGGTAAAGTACAAAAACGAACAATACTTACAAGCAATTATTTATTTTGTGGTGACCATTTTAGGTAGTTGCGTCTTAATTATGACCATGTCACCAATTTATGTCATCTTTATTATTGTTGCTGTGGCCGTGGAAATTGTCTTCTTGTTTATCCATCGCGCCTTGATTAACAAACGGATGCCCGCGGCGGTGCAAGCGTACGACAAGACGTTTGTGGGAACGCGCGAAAGTATTGCCGGTGCCCGTGATATTCGTTTCTTGGGGAAACAAGCCGAACGTTCGGCGGAAGCTATGCGTCAAAACAAGGCTTTAACCCGTGAAGTTTATGATATCGATATGTCCAAACATGTGTTTGGTTGCAGCAATAATATGCTCTTTGGAATTGTAACTTTTGGCATTATTATTTTCAGCGCGCTGAGCACAACCCCAAGTAACGTTGCGGAACAATTGGTTATTGTCAACACGGTCTTACAGTACATAACTTTGTGTACATCTGCAATGTCGAGCATCTTTAATAATATCATTAATCCCTTGACACGTGGTAAAATTGCGTACAAAAGAATTGATAACTTTTTAAGTTTGCCAGAGTCCGAAACAGACGAAGGAACAACTGCTGTTGATACTGAATTTGGTAGTTCGCTGGTCATGTATCAAGTCAACCACCGTTTTTGGAATGGGCGAGTTACAATTGAAAACTTATCCATGGAATTACAAAAAGGTAAGTTCGTTGCGTTTTGTGGGGAAGTGGGGTTCGGCCGTACCGCGTTAGTCAAAATTTTGTTACGTCACATGGAACCTAAAGCGGGCGTTGTTTTGGTTAACGGGATAAATATCAAAGAAATTAATAAGCAATATTATCGCTCGAAATTGATTTCTTATTGTCCGACCTATCCAGAATTTATGACGGGAACAGTCCGTGATAATATTCGTTTGTTTAATCCGGATGTGACCGACGAGCAAATCTTGGCAACTTTTAATGAAATTGGTGCTGCGAACTTAGCCGTTTTGCCGTCATTCTTGGATACACCGTTATCAGTCCGTTCTCAATTACCACAACAAGTCAAAGCTTTTATCAATGTAGCGCGATGTGTTTTGAAGCCAGCTGAATTCTATATTTTTGACGGCAGTTTTATTAATTTGTCCAATGATGTGGTGCGCAGTGTTTTGAAAAAGTTGCGTGCGGAAAACAAAGCCTGTCTTTTTACTACAATTAATCCGATTATCTGCGAAAACGTTGATGAAGTTTTCTTTGAAACAGACCACACATATGTGAAAGGAACCCATAATCAACTGTTATTAACCAACAAAGATTACGCAAGGTTCTGTATGCAAAAAGAAGTCAAGGAGGCCGCACGATGAAACTGAAGAAAACTCGTAAAAAATCCGTATTCATGCGTGCTGTGGCTTATTTCAAACCCTTGCTTTGGCGTATCATCGTGGTTATCGCTTGTGGTATTGTGGGCGTGGCATTGTATTCGTTTATGCCTGGTTTAACCGCCGATGCCTTAGACCAATTTGAAAAATTAGGTTTAAACCATGACCTGGCACTTGTTTTAAAACCTTTAATTTTGTATTTAATTTTGTGCCTGATTTCCGAAACAGTTGAATTAATTTGTAAAAGCATTGCGATCAGGTATGAATATCATTCGACACTTGGGATTATTGACGCGGCCCGCCGTAAGCTTGATGTTGTGCCTTTGTCTTTTATTGATAAATTTGAGATTAGCAAAACCACGCACCAAATTGCCGTCGGTCGTGTGTTGTTACAACAAGTCTTGGTCATGTTTTATCAAATTTTCCGTGCCATATTCTTCTTTATCTTGAATATTATCATGATGTTGTCATTGAATATCACGTTAAGTTTGATTGTCATTATTTCTTTGCCGGTCACCTTAATTATTGCCAAAGTCGTGGTGCAAAAAACACAAAAGTTTTACACGGCTAAAGAAGCTGAAAGTTCAAGAATTTATAATTTTACCGAACAGCACGCAACTTTGCATGGATTCTTCCACGAAAATGGAATTTCCGGTCAAGATGAATTCAAGTCGGCCAATAGTATCAACGGTGTTGTTGGGACAAATACCGTTGTCGGCTTGAACGAAAGCTATATCAATTTTATTTCCAATTTTATGTATTTGGCGATTACCGTGGTTTTCGGCATTTTGGCGATTAGTGGTTCATTGTCCATGGCCGACTTTGCGATTTTGCCGGCATTCTTGTTGTATAGTTCCCGTTTCCTTTCGAACACGAAAATTATTACTACGGCATCTAACGTTATCCAGCCGACCGAAAGTTATGCCAAGGTTTTCTTCGGTATTTTGGATTGTCCGGATGACGTGACCGCAGATGAAGATATTAACATTAAAAAAATTGACGGCAACATTGTTTTTGAAAACGTTTCTACCGAAAAAGTTAAAGATATTTCGTTTGATATTCCATTTGGCAAAACGGTCGCATTCTTGGAAGAAGAG
>JAZSQY010000068.1:0-6124 GCA_045538225.1 Clostridia bacterium
CAGAAAATTTAACCGTAATGGAAGTTGACTTTAAAGGCGAAAAAGTGACCGTTGCGGAAGCTTTGTCGGCAGGTTTAATGAATTGGCAAGATACACTTGAATTATTGACTGCGCGTTTGTCTGGCACCGACGGGCAAGTGGGTATGCCACTCTTGAAAGCGGTGGGTCTGGATTTGCGGGAATTGTCCTTGGTCCAAATGATTGGTTTGCCAGATGTTGAAAATTTAATTATTTACAGCAAATTCTGTGATGCGGTTTTTGGTGATTTTACGGAAGCCAAAGATTTAGTCAAAGGTTTAGCCGGTACATTCTTGGGTGAGAACGCATTTAATCATGACGGTGTTCAAGGTGGTTGGGAAAAATTCGGTGGCATCCTATTAGGTACCGCAGAAGTCTTGAAAGAAAATACCGACTTGATTGAAGACATTATTGCCATGGTTAAGTCAGACGAAAAAATGGAAATGCAAGCAATCATTGACATGGTTGGTAAATTAACCATTACCGAAGAATATTACAACGAACACGCCGACGAATTTGCTGGTAAAGAATACGCGGAAATTAAGTTCCAAAAAGTTGATAACTTATTAAGTGTAGTGCATAATGCGTTGAATGCTTTTGAACCAGTGAAGACCTTCATTAATTCGTACTTTGCCGATATGGCTGCGGATAGCGAAAATGAAATCGTTGCAATGTTGACCGAATTATTGAATGCCGATCTTGATGCATGGAAATCAAAATTCCATGGTTTGGTCAGTGCGGCAAACATTATGAACAATGAAGCAGTGGGCGAAGTTTTTGAAAAATTACAAAATCCTGGCAATGGCGAATTTGGTACCGAAGATGTGGCGAAATTGTTAGACGTTGTTCAAGAGGAATTGGATGCCGAAACTGTGGTTGACTTGGTTGATACGGTAGTCAACTTACCAGAAATTGGTGAAACCGTAAAAGACACTTTGAGTGGTGTATTAAATGATTTAACAGCAGTAGACCCCGATACCGGCAAGAATCCAGTCTTGGGTGAAATCTTTGAAGATGAAGATGATTTAGCGGCAGTTCAAGGTGGATTGGATACTTTGAATAAATTCTTGACGGGCGAGACTGATGGCGATGGTAATGTTGTGGACAAAGCAGCTTTGGAAAGTGCGGTATCCGATTTGTTAGATGTGTTGGGTGATATTGACTTTGAAGAAATATTAAAAAATTTGAATGGGACGGAACCAAATCCAGTGCCTGGGGAATAATTAAGGTAGTTTTGTGATGTTAGACTTAATTCAAACTGGTGGTAGTATTTATGAAACTTTGGCATTATTAGCTTTCTATGTGATTGCCGTTTTGTCCGCGTTGATACTGCACGAAGTGGCGCATGGTTTGGTGGCGTTATGGTGCGGCGACCCTTCGGCTAAATTTGCTGGGCGTTTAAGTTTGAATCCAGCTAAACATTTAGATGGGCTGGGCACATTGTGTTTATTGTTATTTGGTTTTGGCTGGGCGAAGCCGGTACCCATTAACCCAGCAAATTTTAAAAAACATAAAACAGGTTGTTTCCTGGTCTCTTTTGCCGGTATTGCCGCCAATTTAATAATTGCTTTTATCGCGTCGTTCTTTTTCGTGTTGTTGGCGGGGACGGTTTGGGAATCATTATTTATGTACATCATGTTGTTTAACATTCTGTTTGCAACATTTAATCTTTTGCCGATTGCACCATTGGACGGTTTTAACTTAGTTGCAGCATTAGCGCCAAATAGTAGCTATGTTCGCTTTATGCGCCAAAATAATTTAGTTGCCATGATAATTTTAATTGTGGTGATTTACTTTACAAATGTTTTAGGAATCATGCAAACTTTCTTGTGTCGTTTATTTCTTGACTTTTGGTTGTTATTTCTTTAATCTGAAAATTAGATGGGGTTAATTCAACGCGCGAACGAAGACGTAAAAGTGCATCTTGCCGATTTTGACGGTCCAATTGATTTGTTGTTGCAATTAGTGCGTGAACATAAATTAGATATTAAAACTGTGAAGTTAGGTGATATGACTTCGCAGTACATGAAATATTTAACCGAGTTACCGACTTTAGATTTAGACTTGGCGAGCGAATTTATTGAAGTTGGTGCGATTTTAGTGGAAATTAAAAGTAAGCAAATCTTGCCACGTGAGGAAGAAGAAAAACCGGAGCTGGTTGATGAAGAAGAACAATTACGTCAACGTTTAGCGGAATATGCTTTATTTAAGGACGCCAGTGAGACGTTAAAAACCATGGACGATGTTGGTCGTTTTTACCGTGCGCCTGCGGTAATGAAGGTCAATACGAGCTGGAAATTGGACGGTGTATCCTTTGATGATTTAACCAATGCGTTTACGGCAATTTTGGCGCGTGTGGGTGAAAAAGCCGCAAAAGTGGAAAAGACCACAATAAAACTTGACAGATTTACCGTAGCCGATAAAATTAAAGATGTAGTCGGTCGTTTGAAAAAGATTGATAACTTGAAGTTTAGTCAATTATTCGATGACGACATCACGCGCAGCGAAGTCATTAACACATTTTTAGCGGTTTTAGAATTGTTGAAACGACAGTTAGTGGCTTGCCGACAAGACCAGGCTTTCGGAGATATCGAAATCATAAAAGGAGGAGCTTTTGGCGACGGAAATTTTGACCTTACAGACACCGAATACGGCAACTAAAAAAGCGGTGTCAAGCGCTCCTAGTAATCGTGTGCAAGAATTAGCACATCAAATGAGTGCAATTTTATTCGCTTGTGGGGATGGATTGCCAGTCGAGGTTTTTTGTCAAAAGTTAGGTGTTTCGAAAAAAGAAGCTGAAGCGGCATTAGAATTCGTGCGCGGACAGTTTAGTGGTGACAGTGGTATTCATTTAATTAAGTATCGCAACAATTATCAATTTTGTACGAACCCGGCTTATGAAAATGAAGTTGGTTTGGTATTGAATCCATTACGTGAACGCAATTTAACCAAAGCGGCTTTGGAAACTTTGGCGGTTGTGGCTTACAAACAACCCGTAACGCGTTTGGAAATTGACCAAATTCGTGGTGTTGGTAGCGATTATGCTTTGCAAATTTTGACGCAAAGTAACTTGGTTGAAATTGTGGGACGGAAAGAAGTTTTAGGACGTCCGTTATTGTACGGAACTACGGATAGCTTTTTGAAACGTTTTGGTTTAGATGATATTAGAAATTTACCGAGTTATGAAGATTTATTGGAAAAGATTCAATTGATTCATACGCAAGAAGCAAAATCAGTTGAATTATATGACAGTAATCGTCAATCGTAAAAAACAAAAAGGCTGGCAGATTTTAATTGGCTGTTTGCCTTTTTTCGTATATAATGAATGTTAGGTAAAAAAGGAGATTTTTAAAAAAAATGAAAATTGAGAAAATTGTTGCCAGTGAAATTTTAGACAGCCGTGGAAATCCTACGGTTACAGTTTGGGCCAATGGTCACCAAGCTAGTGTGCCGAGCGGTGCTTCTACCGGTGAATGGGAAGCTGTTGAGTTGCGTGACGGAGATAAAAAACGCTTCAACGGTAAAGGCGTTTTGAAGGCTGTGGAAAATGTTAATAAAGTAATTGCTCCAGAATTCGTGGGCAGAGATGTAAGTGAACAAATCAAGATTGACCATGACTTGTGTCATTTAGATGGTACCAATAACAAAGGTAAATTGGGTGCTAATGCAATCTTAGGTGTTTCATGTGCTTGTGCTTATGCTGCGGCAGCTGACAAAGGTCAAGAAGCTTATGAATATATTGCAGACTTGTTCGAACAAGTTGGTGGTAAGCGTGATGCTTTGCCAGAAGGAAAAGCACCAGTTGTTGAGACTGTGCCAAGTTTCAATATTATTAATGGTGGTGCCCATGCGGATAGTGGTATTGATTGCCAAGAATTCATGATTCAACCAATTAGCGGAAAAACTTTTGCCGACAAAGTGCGTATGGCTGCGGAAATTACTGCTGCTTTGAAAAGTATTTTGGCAAGTAAAGGTTTAGTAACTGCAGTTGGTGACGAAGGTGGTTTTGCTCCGCGTTTGGACAACGAAAGCCCAATTGCTGGTGCAGTTGAATTAATCGAAGCTGCGATTGAAAAAGCTGGTTATACACCGGTGAAAGATGTTGTGATTGCGTTGGATGTTGCGGCAAGTGAATTCTATGATAAAGAAACTGGCCACTATGTGATGAAAGGTGAAAAACAAGATTTGCCAAGTGGTGAATATGTAGATTTCATCGCAAACTTAGTGGAAAAATATCCAATCATTAAATCAATCGAAGATCCATTGGACCAAAATGACTGGGATGGCTATGCTGCTTTGACCAAACGTATTGGTAACAAAATTACCATCGTTGGTGATGACTTCTTCGTTACTAACAAAGAACGTTTGGCGAAAGGTATCAACATCGGCGCATGTAACGCGATTTTGATTAAATTGAACCAAATTGGTACTTTGACCGAAACTTTGGAAACCATTGCTTTGGCAAAGAATAATAACTACAAAGTTATGATTTCACACCGTAGTGGTGAAACCAGCGATACAATTATTGCTGATTTGGCTGTGGCAACCGATGCAGAATTTATTAAATCTGGTGCGCCAGTGCGTGGTGAACGCGTTTGCAAATACAACCGTATTATGAACATTGAACGCGGTATTCGTTAATAGCAAATAATTAATGATAAAAAGTGTTGATAAAGAAAAACACCGTTAAGTGCGGTGTTTTTTTTATTGAGCTAAGAAGCCTGTATGGGCGGATTTGGGGTTGTTTGGTGGGGTGATGTTGTGGGTTTTGCCGAGTTCGATACATTTTAAGAGCCATGCCATATTGGTGCCTAGGTTATGTAAGGTTTGTTGACCTTCCGTGTCTGTGGCGATGGTGCCATCAGTCGCACGATAGATTTGATTCCAATAGGTCGAAGACACGACAGGCATTTGGTTAATGGTAAAGTATTTATTGATGACATCCATGCTGGCAGTTGTTCCGGCGCGGCGGGCGGTAAGGATTGCGGCGGCGGGTTTGTGGCGGAAGTGTTGGCTGCCAGCAAAAAACAAACGGTCCATAGCAGACAGTAAAGCACCGGTCGGGTGGGCGTAATAAACCGGACTGCCGAAGATGAAACCATCGGCGGTTTGGGCTTTTTCGAGCCATGTATTGACGCAGTCATTTTGAAAGACGCAGCTGTTTTTGCCTTTACGGCACGCGCCGCAAGCGGTACAGTCATGGATAGCCTGTGTACCAATGGATAAGATTTCGGTTTCAATATTTTGTTCGTTTAAGGCCGCTGCTACGGCTTGTAGCGCTTGATAGGTGCAACCAGTCGCGTGTGGACTGCCATTAAAAAGTAGAACTTTCATAATCAATGATATTACGCAGTTTGGTACGAATTGTCAAACCGGCAGTAGAAAATTTGGGGAATTTAGTCGGAAGTGGATACTTTGGTTCTGCGAGATTGGGTCTTGTCAAATTCTGTCAAAGTTGTAAACTGGAAAGATGGATTGGCAAAAAATATGGAACACAATTGTAGATTTCTTTTCTGCAAATGTATGGAACATTGTGACTTTTTTCTTGGTATTATTTTGCGGTATTATTGTTGTTAAATTATTAATCAACATTTTACGCCGTATGTTGAAGCGTACTCGCATTGAACCAATTGCAATCAGTTTTATGATGGCGATTGTAAAATTCTTTTTGTACTTAGCTTTGGTTATTGTGCTCTTAGAAATTTTGGGTATTGGAATTACTTGGGTTGTGACGGCGTTTAGTGCAATTTTCTTGGCTGTTGGTTTAGCGTTACAAAATAACATTGCCAACATGGCGAATGGTATTATCATTGTGTCCAGCGGTATGTTTAAGAAAGGCGATTACATTGCGGTGGACGGTGTGGAAGGATCGATTGCACAAATTAACTTTTTGTATGTGACTTTGTTAACGCCAGATAACAAACGCATAACTTTACCAAACAGTAAAATCTTGAATGAAATTGTGACTAATTATGACAGCAACAACACGCGCCGTGTGAGCTTTGATTTCCGTGTTGGTTTTGAAAATGATGTAGAAAAAGTGAAAGCGACAATTTTAGAATGTATGCAAAGTAATGGGGCTGTGCGTTTAGATCCAGCGCCGTTT
>JAZSQY010000046.1:0-9458 GCA_045538225.1 Clostridia bacterium
CTTTAATATTTTGGGTAATAACAATTTGCATACCATCGTATTTACGAATACGTTTTGCCATTTGGAACATGAAGTCCAACGCAATCGGACGTTGTTCGTCAATGAAAACGTGCGCTTCATCGACAACCACAATAATTTTACGTTTGGTATGATACTTGTTGTTAAAGTCACGGTTCTTGATAACTTCACCTTCCAAATATTTGAAGACCAATAACATCTGGGCATTCGCAACCAATTCGTTTTTGTTGGATAACAAGGTTAAGAAGTTAAAGACAAAGAAGTTTTCTTCGGTACGAATGGTATTCGGTCCATTCCACAAGCCAGAATAACGACCGCCCTCCGCAAATTTTTCCAAATAAGTAATTAATACGCGGTAATTAATCCGTGAGAATTCATCTTTGGATTGCGCGTAACTGCGTTTTACCAATTCATACAATTCATCAAAAACAGGAAATTGTTCGGGTTTAACCTTTGCAAAGTCGGTATATTTATCAATCCCTTTCATGCTGTACAAACGGTTGACCAAACTGTTCAACGCTTCCAAAGCATCGGAACGAATCCCTTCCATAACGATTCTGAAGAAACTTTCCAAGAAACGCAAGTGCCCTTCAAAAGTATCATCATACTCTTCCCCGGTATCATCATCTTCTTCCAACATATTCGGATAAATATGGAACGGATTGAAACGACCATGCCCCGCATTACCCACGTCAATCATACCACCATGCAAACGTCGCGCCAAAGTCGAATATTCTTTTTCCGGGTCACAAATATAAATACGCGTATTATCCGCCGCCAAATTGGCCAAAAGTGATTTCGTAGCAAAGGATTTACCACTACCAGATTTACCAATAATAATCATGTTACTGTTAACGCGGACATCATTACGTTGGAAGAAGTCAACGAAAACCGGATTGCTGTTGCTTCCCAACATCACGCCTTTTTCGTCCATTAATAAATCGGATACAAACGGGAAACTTGCCCCCAAAGTACTGGTAACCATACCACGTTCAATCGAATCATATTTATCTAAACGTGATACATTGGCCGACACAAACGCATCAATTTGTTTACCAGAGTTATTGCTGAATTTAAAACCTTCTTCCACAATGCGGTGACGTAATTCGGTCGCAGTCTTGGTATCCGTCGTCAAATGGATACGTACATTGAACATTTGTTCGTTACCCAATTTTAATTGTTGTAACATTTGTTCGATGGTTTCCAACTGGCTCTGCTTTTCCATCTTTTGACTTTCTTTACCCTTGTTTTCCTGTGAACGCATTTCAATGATGGCCCGGTCAATCAATTTTTCCGAATCCATTTTCGGCATCTGGGAAAAGTTCATAACCGCACGGCAGTTTGGATAATTGAAGAATGTAAACAACCATGCCGGCCCCACGTCCATCGGGTAATCGGTAAACGTCAAAGTGGTTTTATCTTCCCCGTCCATTTTGTAACGGCTGACCCCGAATTTAATTTTATCGGGGAAAGTCCATTCGTTGCGTTTTTCATACGGCACATGGTCAAAACTTTTTTCATCGTAGTATTTGTTGTAATTACCGCGCATGAAAACATACAACTCTTTTCCAACCAAACGATGCGCGTGCAAGCTGGTCCCCAAAGCCGTAATAACACTGTCCGTGGTACCGTCCAGTTCATCTTTCTTCGCGGAATAAATCACCAAATAATAACCAGTACGATAGACTTTGGATTCTTCGTTCATGAATTCCAACATCACGCCGCGCGATTCAAACACTTTTTCACGGGCTTCCAATTCTTCCTGCGTAAAAGTTCCAAGTTCCACGTTCCGCGCTAATTGGTCATATTTTTCGATTTCAATATCCATGTAACGGTCAAACATTAATGGCTTTTCAAAAGAAACCAAGCTGCCGGAATTTTGGGTCCCAATACGACGTAACGCATTGGCAAAATTATTCATCAACATCTTTTGTTCTTCCGGAGCCAAAAGCGCAAATTCAACCGGCATAATTTCGATTACGGATGCAACATAGGAACCATAGTTAATAAATTTATCATCCAAAAGTCCCACGTACGGAATGATACGACTCATTTCGACGTAACCTTTTTCAAAATTTTTGGCATACTTTTTGGAATACGCCAAAAAGCGGAAATACCACATATACGATTCGTACTTGCGATCGCCGGCGCTGTCTTTCAACATGCCGATAATGACCACAAAAGCGATAATTCCGCCCAAAATCATGAGCGGAAGTAATCGCGAAGCAAACAGGAGCGCGACGATAATACCACCAAAGATTAACCAAATCAAATCGCTGGCGGTAAGGCCCTTCATAAATATGGTTTTGACTTTGGTCCGTCGCGGGATAAAGTAACCGTCCATTAATGTCCACCACCCGTAGGAGGTTTCAAACTGCCACCGGTTAATTTTTTGAAATCTTCGTTCATCTTTGCATTATTCATTGCAATTTCATTGCGTCCAATATCAACCAGGTCTGACCTTTCGCTTGCGACCACAACGTCTTTAGTCGCATCAAAGAAAATATTGAAAGCATTTACCATTGACTGGTTATCATTTTTAATAGCTTCTGCTCTGGCTGCTTGCAGTGCTTCATAATTTTTTTTGAAAAAGTCGCTATTGGCTTTTACAACACCACGTTCATAGTCAGCAGTCATTTGCGAGAACAACTCGGCGAATTGTTTTGTGTCCGTAATTTGATTACCATTTTGATCTTGGAAACCAAAGGTTAAAGTTTCTCCGAACGCAGGGCTGTCAAATGTTGTTTTCATACTTTCGATTGCCGATTTAATTCTCGAACGGGCTTCAGCTTCTTGCTCTTGATAAGACCTAATCGCGCGTTCATGCATTTCGTTCACGATTTTTCTTTCACCAATGGTTGTAATACGCGCAAATGTTGCCTCCATACCGCTAATACTGTCGCCACCCATATTGTCATACGGTGAACCGAAGTTTGCGGCATCGAAAACACCTAACCCACGAATACCTTCCAAGTTTTTCAAATCTTGTTTGCTGCCACGTTCTTGCCAGGACATCAATTTATCAACAGTTTCCTGGTCAAAACCCAATGAATTAATTTTTTCGACATCGTGGCTGCGGATAGAATCAATTAATTGTTGTAATTTAATACCGGCGCTGACATAATCACCGTTATCGTGTAATCTTTGGATCAAGCTGTCATTTACAACCGCTTGGATCGCCGGAACATCCATGTTCATGTTAATATGGAATTCACGTTGATTTTGCTTTTCGGTCAATAACGCTACCGTACTTGCCGCATTCATGTCTTCATAGAATTTTTTCGAAGTATTGAACGCACGAATTTGGGCGCCATAGTTATCCGTAATGTTCCTGAACTCTCTGGTCAAAGCATCCGTAAATTGTTTTTTGACGGCACTGATTTTTTGTAAACATTCTTCGTCGTCTTCTTTACCACCATTGTTTTTATGTTCTTCAATGGTTCTTTTTAATGCCGCACCAAGCGATTTTTCGTTGGTCGAATTTACGTTGGCATCTTGTTGGTTGCGCATGACGTCAACTAATCTGTCGACAGCTTCTTTTGGAACGTTCGTACCAAGTTTCGAACGCAACATGTCTTCGCCTTTATTGCGCAATTTGCGAGAGTCTTCCGCCACCTGCCATTGGCGCAATTCTTCGTTACGGGCAGCAGCCCCTGCGGCGAAGTTTTTGAATAAATTGTCGCCATCCAAAAGTTTAACCAATGCGTTTGGCTCTTTTTTCGCTTTCTCGTTATCACTAAATTCTCTCGCAAACGCCGCCATTAATGCATCTTTGCTGGAACTCTTGGCAATAATTTCTTCCAGTTTTTCAAATTGCTTTTTGTTATCTTTATTGATACCCATACCAGCGGCAACCTTGGTCGCGATATCGGTGACAGCAGTTGCTTGTGCGGTTTCAATACCCGAAATTTCAACCTTAATTTCTTTTTCGGATTTAGTAGCTTTTTGATTAATCAAAGCTTCCAACAAGCTTGCCTTTTCGGGTTCATATTTGACACCAAATGTTTCCAATACGCTGGCAAAAGCTGACGAACCACTTGCCAATCCGGCACCCAATGCGGCATCACCTTTTTTACCATCGAATTCCAAATTATTGTATTCAGCGTAATAGTCGGCTGGTTTATCGGCCGCAGCAAAATCTTTTTTCGCACGTTCCATTGCTTCACTTTGGGTTAAATTGTCTCTTTCCATGTAGGATTGAGCCCTTGTCGCCAAGTAAAGCGCTTGATATCGATCTTCAATTGATAAATTTTTGCCATTAACAGCGGCTTCCCCCGCAAGAACGGCCGCACCTTTTTCTTCGGTTTGGGCTGCTTCATTATATTTATTGGCCGCAACTTGTACACCGCCTAAAGTAGTCGAATCCAAATCTCTTTTTTTCTTTTGGTATTCAACCGCATTTTGCGCAAATTTCTTTTGTTCGGCATCTATGGCAATTGCATTGTGAGCACCGATAATTGATTGTACGCCACCCCAGAATTTTGATTTGCTATTTTGAATGAGGCCGTTACCATCCTGAGCGAACACCATTTTGACCGCATCATTAATGAATGATCCTTTTCCCAAATTGAGAGAATGTCTAAGTTTGCGGTCGCTTTGTTTTTTTGTGGAAACAACACCATTGACACTGTCGCGGAATTTTTCGGATTGCAACAACTCTTGTTTCTTTTCGGCAATTTTTTGGGCTTTTTGTTCCTCGCTTAAATTTTTGAAGTTTGCATCGGCATTAATCATATTTTTCGCGCGTCTTTCCGCACTATCGACAAGCGCTCTGTAACGCTTTTGCTCACTTTTGCCCATGCCCATGTCTTTCAGTTGTTGATCGCTTAATGCGGTATCGTATCCCAAAGCATTTTCCAAACGTTCCTTTCTTTGGGCTCTTTTCGATGGTTGCGGGTTTGCCTTTCTCTCCAATCTTCTTTTTTTCAGTCGATTACGGAAACCAAGTTTTCCACCGGCTTCTTCGAAGGCCTTAATTTTTTCCAACTGGGTTTTAGCTCTTTCTTGGCTGCCCGCTGCCGTTTTATTAAAGAACTTTTTTAAGCCGACATAACCTTTTACAGCCTTACCAACTCCCTTACCCAAGGGTAATGATTCTCTTGCAGCGTGGGTTGCTTTGCGCGCATCAGAGAACATAGTGTTGATGCCTTTGGATTGGATGGAGTTTGCGCCCAAAAGGGAGCTGATGTTGTCGCGTATTTTGGTCAACATGGAGGTGAACGCCACCAAGCCCAACCAGCCCAAGGCCACGCTGCCGGTAACGGTTTCAACCGCTTTTTGTACCGGTCCCAACAAGACGATGAACAGGTTCAAGGAAATAATAATCGAGAACGCACTGATCGCTTCTTTGTAGAATTGAGAAACGAAATTGCTGTTGAATTTTTGACCGTCGTCGAACGGATAGAATGCGATGCTGATGGGACTGAGCATATAAAGCACGGCCATATTAACAGCACGTTGAATCAATCCGAACACGAAATTCAAATAAACACCCAACGCGGAAACCAATCCAATGTAACCGATGACGAAATTGATGCTGAATAAATCGTACAATTCATCGATGCAATTAAGATTAAGACATGAGAACAGCGCAATGTAGTCACCCGCATTTTCTTCGGTCGCGGAAACCGTTCCATCTCTGGTGATCATCAAATATCGACGCGCGTTGGCACCGGTCATCATCAAATCATCGACTTCTTCCGGCGTCATATTATACAATTCTTTGGTGCGGTGTGGTGACAATGTTCTGACCGTTGGTGCTTGTTCAATCCAATCGTTTAAGACTTTCTTATCTTCCTTTTGTTGGTCGGTGGCAGAACCGCCCAATTCGCGGAATGTGATAATGTTTTTGGAAAATTCATTGGCCAACGGTGATGACGTATCCACGCCCGTGCTTAAAACGGCCAAATCTTGGTTCATGTTGGTGGTGGCTTTGGTCATTGCGGCGTTACCGCGTGCCGTTGAATCATAAACAACCGGTTCATCGCTGACCGCCGTTTCTTCCACCGCGGCGCCCGTGGGTTGCGCCGAACCTTGTGGTTCCAACCAGGTATTGGTCGGATCCCACATATTCATGCTGTCCAAAATGTTGATTGCGGTGCTTTTATAGTGTTGATAGTAACGGTTACTTTTAACGTTGCCGTCACTGCCGATTAAATCACCATTACCGATGGTAATACCACGTTCACCCCAGTGTCCTTCACCAAAGGTCATTTTTTTGTTGCCCACCATTGGGTTCAAAGCTTGTTTAAACGGATTATTCGGATAGTCGTTAACCGGTTGTAAGAAGAATCCCCATTTGGACAAATCGGCAAACCAAATTGATTCTTTTCCGTTGCTGTCATTTTTTGGTTTGTTATCATTATTTTCGAAGAAATAGTCGGTGGTTGCCGCCGGGTCAATTGGCACATATTTGTTTTCGTGATAAAGGTCAATGTATTCTTTAAATTCATTATTATACAATGGACCATAAGATGACCAATCCACCAAACGGTAACCGTCGTATTTACCAGCAACTTCTTCAACCGCCATATTAACGGTGACTTTACCGGTATTTTCGGTTTGATTCATGATGGCATCAATGATGCCGGTAACCGTCAAATTATAGGCAACGTTTTCATGCATTTTAAATTCAATAATCGGTTTATACAAAGCCGGCGTACAAAGCGCATCGGCGTATGAGTCCATTGGCTTTTGCAAATTTTTATCCCCATAAACCGGACTGATTTTATTGTAGGATTGAACCAAATTCAAGAAATTACTTTTAATTGATGTAATTAAATCGTCGACCGTACCCGGGAAACCTTGTTCTGCCAACCAATTGTTGACTTCGGTACAATCCAATTTTTGGCCTTCTTCGCCGCCTTCTTCACGTTTGACAATGTTAAAATACGGAACGGTAGCATCGCGCCCGCTGCGAATTTTGTCATAAAGGCTTAAATGTTCACTTAAACGCGTTAACAAGCTGACTGCGTTGTCGTTGTATTTATTAACAACTTCTTTATAAGAAATCCACTTTGATTGTGATTGAATTTTATTCGCCATACTGGTCAATTCATCATTCAATTCGTTACCAACCGCCCAACCGGCTTCGGCCCCTTGGCGCATTTGTTCCAACAATTCGTTAAAATTGTTTTGTAATTGTCCCCATAAATCGCGGAAGTTCAAGTCAATTTCGTACATTTCAATTTCCAAAGGTAAATTACCGGATTGGGCATTAACCGAGACCCAGATATTACCACTGGTTTCCGTTGGGTTAACCACGAAAGATTGCACCACGGGATCACCGTTTTCATCCTTGGGAATCAACTTATCCATGACAACAGTATTCATCTTTTCGATGCCTTTCATGACAAGCGGTCCAATTATTTGCATATAGTTAACCACCACAGAGCCAATACTGGTTGAACCCGGAACTCTGGGGATCGCTTCGATAATTTGTTGCGTTACGTGTGTGTACACAAGATTCATTAATACCGAACTGAAAATTTGTGTAAAATGAGATGGTTTGAACATGTCAAGACTGAACGAAGCGCTGGCCTCACCCGCTTGCAAAGAAACCTGACCATTCAACGAAATACCAAATTGTTTGGCACTATCTTCCAATGATTTTTTATCCTCACCGGTCAGGAAATAACGCACAAAAGAAGTTGTCATATCAATATGTTCCGAAAAACCGAACAAATTGATATCAATGCCATGCGGAATAGCGTCCCCGTCTTGTTGCATTTCATATTTATAGTTCCAAATATCCACGGGCGACCAATTCAAGCTGATGGTCGGACGAATGTTGACATTGAAACCACGCAGTAATTCATTTTTATAACCGACCGACCCGTTGAGTGTGCCATCAGTAATGTCATAATCGTCATCTTCGGTATTATCGGTCACATCGCCGACAAAGAAATCTTCCCAGAAAGTTTTTTCTTCATCATCTTCGGCCGCCGTTGCCAATTGATGTGTTTGCATCCAGTTAGCAAGCGGAGTGACACTGCCATCCGCATTGACGATACCGTAACGGTAGGATGGGAATAAATCGAAATATTGTTGTGAAGCGGTGGCACCCGAAACCGGATCCCCGGTCATTTCCAAAAGGTAATATTTACCGTCTTTGGTATCCACGGTACTGTCGTCCATACGGGCATAATACGCATTCATGGCCGTTGCTTTCAAACCGCCACGACCATCACGACCCACGCGTTTACGGTTCGCATCGTACGCCATTGCTTTGAAAACCTGACCGGCGACACTGGCATTACCACCGCCGGATGCCGCGTCCAAAGCACGGAACATAACTTGGGAGGCCTCTAACCCCACAATCACAGCGGCCTGTACAAAAAAGAACATTAACAAACCTTTAAAAGTACGTAAGACAATCTTGTACGGATTGCCGCCGTCTTTTTCTTTGTAATGTTCTTGAATAATTTTTAAAATGGTAAAGAAAATAATAACCGCGGTCGCCAGACCCACCATATTACCAAAAATCGCGCCGACCGAGGGGTGATTAATGATTTCGCTGACCATATCGCTGTTTTCTCCGGTACCCAAGCCAGCCAAATTACGGAAAACACTTTCAATCGCGTTAACGACATTGGCCATCAATGCCCAAATTGCCAAGAGTAGGTAATGGAAGATCTTACCTACACTATAGGCAAGATCACTAAGCCCCTCCGCAAATTCTTCAAACACCAACAAAGAATTTCCCCAATTCATGGTTTGATTTTAAACCATAAATCGACAAAGGCCAAACGATTTTTCGGCGGGGTTTAAACATTAAATTTAAAGTGGATGATGTCGCCGTCTTGCACCACGTAGTCGCGGCCTTCTTGACGCACGCGGCCATGGTCCTTGGCGGCCAACAAATTACCGTATTTAACAAAGTCATCGTAGGAAACGACTTCGGCTTTAATAAATCCGCGCATGAAATCGGTATGGATTTTACCCGCTGCAATCAACGCAGTATCACCGTTTTTAATCGTCCAAGCACGGACTTCAGGCTCACCCGCCGTCAAATACGAAATCAACCCAAGTAAACGATACCCCGCCACAACCAATTTGTCCAAACCACTTTGCTTTAACCCATACATTTGCATGAATTCGGCACGCTCGTCATCGTTTTGCAAAGCTGCCAATTCATTTTCCACATGAGCGCAGATACCAATGACTTGTGCGTTATCCGCCGCTGCAATAGCTTTGATTTTGGCATAGTGCGGATTGTTGGCTCCGTCATCGGCAATATCGCTTTCATTATAATTCGCCACATAGATAACAGGCTTCTCGATGCCCGCGTACATCAGTTCCAACTTAATTGTATCGATATCACTTTCCGGATTTGCACCGCCATCCACGTGGGTCACATTCGGGTCATCAAAAGCACGTACGACATGCACGATGGCATCGACTTCGCGAATATGCGCCAAAAATTTGTTGCCCAGACCTTC
>JAZSQY010000045.1:0-11265 GCA_045538225.1 Clostridia bacterium
CGACTTTGCTTTGGTAGCGGTTCAGTTAGAAACCGGACGCTCGCACCAAATCCGTGTACAAATGAAGCACATTGGACATCCAATTGTCGGTGATGCGCGCTATGGTGGCAGTCGTAAAGGCGTCAAGGATATTGCGTTGTGGGCTTATCAATTAGAATTCAATCATCCAACTACGCGCGACCGCATGAAATTTATTGTGAATCCGCCGGAAGATGGGGCTTGGGCAAATTTTGATTTTAGGAGAAAACGTTAAGTGAAAGTTTTTGCTTTGTCTGATTTTCACTTATCCTTTGCCGTGGACAAACCAATGAATATTTTTGGTGAAAAATGGCATGATTATGAATCGGAAATTCAAAAGAATTGGAATGCAGTCGTTGGTCCCGACGATGTGGGGATTATAGCGGGCGATATTTCGTGGGCAATGCGCATGGAAGAAACGCAAGCGGATTTCGATTTTATTCGCAAGTTAAATGGTACCAAAGTCATTATTCGTGGTAACCATGATTATTGGTGGAAAAGTGTTTCCAAGATTCGTGCTTTTGTGGGGGACACTATCAAAGTTTTACAAAATGACAGTGTGACGATTGGGGATACCATTTTTGTGGGGACGCGTGGCTGGCAAACGCCGGAACGTAATCGCGTTCAATCCGAAGAAGATAAAAAAATTTATGACCGTGAAGTAATGCGTTTTGAAATGTCTTTGCAAAATGCCGGCGAAAAGGGCGACAAAAAATTAATTGCGATTTTACATTACCCGCCATTCAATTGCATGCGTGATGATTCGCCGTTTACCAAGCTGTGTGAAAAGTATCACGTTGATGCGGTAATTTATGGGCATTTGCATGGTAAGGGCGGGCGTGGTGATGTAGTCTATACTAAGAACGGCATTAAGTATTATTTGACCAGTACCGACCTGTTACATCATCAACCATTGGAAATATCTTTTAGTAAGTAAAGTGTGGTATGGCCACACTTTTTTGTTGTCGTATGCATAAATAGCTGTATGTTAATTGAATTTACCAAGATGCAGGGCGTGGGGAATGATTATATTTATATTGATGCTCGCAAGTTACAAATTAAGCGACCGGAACAGTTAGTGCGTAAATTGAGCGACCGACACTTTGGGATTGGTAGTGACGGTTTGGTGCTGTTGTTGCCGGCGGAAGATGCTGATGTCACAATGGCAATGTATAACGCGGATGGTAGTGAGGGCATGATGTGTGGTAATGCTGTGCGGTGTGTAGCGGAATGGATGTATCAGCGTCATGAAATGGTTGGGGATATTGTGCGTATTGCAACCAAAAGTGGGATTAAAGTCGTGCGACGATTACGCGACCATTATTACAGTGTGAATATGGGTGTTGCAACTGTGGGCAGTATTAATTTAGCAGATATTCATATTTTAACGACGGTAAGTATTGGCAATCCACATGTTGTTTGGTTTCCGAAATTTGAAATTAAAAATTATAACATCGAACGTATTGGACGTAGAATTGAAAATAGTAAAATCTTTCCGAATGGTACTAATGTCGAGTTTGTGCGTGTAAGAGATGAGAATTTATTGGACATGCGTGTTTGGGAACGTGGTTCGGGCGAGACTTTAGGTTGTGGAACGGGGGCTTGTGCTGCGGCGGTGGCAAGTGTTGCTCGTGGTTTTTGTAATCGTGAAGAGTTAATCCGCGTGCAATTACCAGGTGGCGAATTAGTAGTTGATTGTTCCGCTGAGCAGGTACGTTTATTGGGACCCGCGGCCACAGTATTCCAAGGAACTATTGAAGTTGGGGAAGCGGATGAAAATTAATCAGCATTATTTAACTTTATCGGAAAATTATTTGTTTAGTACGGTGGCAAGCAAAGCACGTGAATATCAATTGAAACATCCGGAATGGTCAATAATTAAATTAAGCATTGGTGATGTGTCGCGGCCTTTGCCTAAGGTGGTGGTGGCGGCTTTACGCAAAGCGAGTACCGAAATGGGACAAGTAAAAAGTTTTCGCGGCTATGGTCCTGAAATTGGGTATCCATGGTTGCGACAATCGATTGCGAATTTTTACCAAAACTTTGGAGTGCAGTTGTCGGATGATGAAATTATTATTAGTGACGGTGCGAAAAGTGATGTGAGTAACATTTTGGATATTTTTGATTCACAAGCAACAGTGGCAATGTGTGACCCAGTGTATCCGGTATATTTAGATACCAATTTAATGCTTGGACGAAAACCACAATTTTTTCACGCTACGGCGGAAAATAATTTTTTGCCGTTACCTGATGACAGTATTCAAGCGGATATTATTTATTTATGTAATCCAGCAAATCCAACAGGCGTTTGTTATAACAATGAACAATTACAGCAGTGGGTAAATTTTGCACGACGACAGAAGGCAGTCATCTTATATGATGCGGCGTATGCTTGTTTTATTGATGACAACAGGTTGCCAGTTAGTATTTACGAAGTTCCGGGTGCGAAGGAATGCGTCATCGAAATTTGTTCGTTATCCAAAATGGCGGGGTTTACTGGTTTACGCTGTGGATACACAATTGTGCCGAAAGCTTTACGCACGCGGGAAGGTGTAAGTTTAAACTATTTATGGCAGCGGCGACAAGCAACAAAATTTAATGGCGTAAGTTATGTGGTTCAACGGGCAGCGGAAGCGGTTTTTACACAAGAAGGTTTAAGTGCTATTCAAACTAACATTGCTTATTACCGACGGAATTTACGTTTAATTGGTACAACTTTGCAAAAGCTGGGTTGGCAATTTTTTGGTGGTGAGCACGCTCCATATCTTTGGGTGCGTTGTCCACAGAATATGACATCTTGGCAGTGTTTTGATTATCTCTTGCAAGAATGCGGTATTGTTTGCACGCCTGGTGTGGGATTTGGCACGAACGGCGAAAATTATATACGTTTAACCGGTTTTAATTCTTATATGCAGACACGTGCAGCTTGTCGGCGTTTATTACGGCTGCAAAAGTGTTAGGTAGCTTGCCTAAGTTAATGTTTTTTGCTATAATAAAAGGAGTAAGTTCCCTTAGTTCAATGGATAGAACGGAAGCCTCCTAAGCTTCAGATGTGGTTTCGACTACCGCAGGGAACACCATATCAACAATAGGAGTATAATGTTAATCGATTATTGCGAATTACAAAAAAAGTTGAATAATATTCAAGAAAAGAAAACGCCTAAAACTTTTTTAGCAATACTTGATAAGACCTATAACGAAGTGATTATTTCTAAATACTTAGCTTATTTTTTAGATGAAAGAAAGACTAGTCGTACAATTATTGAAAATATTTTAAAGCAAACTTCAAAAAATGAATCTGTTGATTTTGTTGAATTATTAGAGTCTGCTAGTTTTGAGAGTGTAGAAACCGAAATTCCTATTTCGCAGGATGACAGGTTAGATATACTCATCAAGTATTCCAATTTTTGGATTGTCATCGAAAATAAAATTTATGCTTTTGAGTCAAAGGACGAACAAACGGTGAATTATGAAATACAAATAAAAAATGCTAATACAAATAAATTGCCAGTTAAATTTATTTATCTCAAGCCAGAGTTTAATAAATCTAAACCGTCTAATCCAAAATTTATAGAGTTTTTATATAAAGATTTGGTGCGGCTTTTTCAGCAATTAAATAAGGATGATTTGAAAGACCAGGAGAATTATATTTACCTTCAAGATTTTATAAAACATATAAAGGAGTTTTTAATGAAAGGTAATAATTTATTTACGGATAAAAAAACATTGGAGTTTTATTTGGATAACAAAAGTAAAATTGATTACATTATCAATGTTTATCAAGAAGAATCGCATAAGATTCGTAAATTTATTGTGGAGAATATTGTTAGTGAATTTCCTGGTTTCAAAGTATATGATACAGCTGCTTTTATTCAAATCTTTAAAGATAATTGGGAAAATTACGAGCATAATGGAATTCATTTTGAAATATTACCAAATACAAATAAAAGTTTTGATGAATTACTCGGTGGTAAAATAGGGTTAAAGTTTACGTTACATAATGAAAAAAAGACAAGAGATAAATATCCAAACATAGTCCATAAGTCATATATGCAAGCCAAAGAATTTACATTTGGAAGTAACGATGAGGTGCAAAAATCTGTCAATGAAATTTTAAAACAGCTACATCTTATGACTGATAAGTATGAAGTAGATATTGATACGGAAATTAGTCAAAAGTTAATTCAAGGATAACCTTTAGCTTATGCAAGAAATTAAGTTTGAGTTTTATGAAAAAGGCTCTGATGTGTTACTCATTCTGACAGGGGTTGGAGGAACGACAAAGGGATATGCTAATAAGTATGAAAGAATTGCTCAAGCGGCGATGCAAAAGTTTAACTTGTCGGTTATTGTAGCGACGACGCCAAGTGGAGCGTGGTTGCAAGCTGAAGAATGTTTAAATAAAATAATGGACTTTGTGTGTAGTAAGAAGTCAGATGGTTGTAGTGTTTACGCAATGGGACATTCAATGGGAGCCAATCTTGTGTTGTGGCATTTTGCAAAATTTCCAGAAATTAAAAAAGTTTTGGCTGTTAATCCGGTCGTAACTGTTAATTTACATTTATTCAGTCGGTTACAAAATATTAAAAAGCCAATGCAGGTTGTTTTTGGAGAAAATGATGAATCATGTAAGCTTGCCGAAATGTTGCCGAAAAACATCAAGGTGGATGTGCTTGTTGGGGTCGACCATAATTTTACTAAGCATTTAGACTTATTTATTCAATTACCAGAAAAGTATTTGCTTGCTTAGTTTTAAAAATAGTTTGTCTGTTGCTTACTTTTTAGCTACAATAAAGCAATCTATGCAAGGTAGAGTTCATTCAATTGAAACTTTTGGTGCGGTAGACGGGCCAGGGCTTCGGTTTGTTATTTTTTTGCAAGGATGTCCCATGCGTTGTTTATATTGTCATAATCCGGATACTTGGCAGGTTGATGCGGGTTGCCCGATGACTGTAAAAGAACTATTAAGTGAAATTAAAAAATATAAAAATTATTTTGCCGAAAGTGGTGGTGTGACGGTAACTGGTGGTGAACCGTTGTTGCAAATTGATTTTGTAATTGAGCTTTTTAAGGTTTTGAAAAAAAATAAAATTCATACTTGTTTGGATACTTCGGGCATTTTGTTTAGTAATGAAACTCATGTATTAAAAAAGTACAATGAGCTGTTGAAATATACCGATTTAGTATTATTAGATATTAAACAGATAAATGCGAATAAGCATAAAGTTTTAACCGGTCATGATAATAAAAATGTTTTGGATTTTGCCAAATATCTAGATGATAAAAAAATCCCTGTTTGGATACGCTTTGTATTGGTGCCGACTGTGACCGATGATTTAGTCGATATTCAAAAATTAAAGGATTTTTTAAATGCTTTAAAGAATGTTGTTAAAATTGAAGTTTTACCTTATCATACAATGGGTGAAAAAAAGTATGAGGAGTTAAAAATTGACTATCGTTTAAAAGGGATACAGCCCCCTAATGATGATTTAATCACAAAGGTTAATCAACTACTAAAAGGAGAAAACTAATAACATGAGAGAACAATGGACTGGTTTTAAAGAAGGTAAATGGATAGAAGAAATTGATGTTCGCGATTTCATTATGCAGAACTACACGGTGTATACCGGTGATGATGCGTTTTTGACAAAGCCAACTACGGCAACGCGTAAACTGTGCAAAATTGTAGAAGAGTTGAATACTCAAGAACGTGAAAAAGGTGGTGTGCTTGATGCTGATACCAAAGTGATTTCGACAATAACCAGTCATGAAGCTGGATATCTTGACAAAAAGCTAGAAAAGATTGTCGGGTTACAAACGGATAAACCTTTTAAAAGAGCTTTGCATGTTTTAGGTGGAATTCGATGTTCGGAAAGTGCATTAACCAGTTATGGTTATGAGCTAGATAAAGAAGTAAAAGATATTTTCACAAAATATCGTAAGACGCACAATCAAGGGGTCTTTGATGTTTATACGGAAGAAATGCGCAAGGCTCGTCATGTTGGGATTATTACCGGATTACCAGATGCTTATGGTCGTGGTCGTATTATTGGTGATTATCGGCGTGTTGCTTTGTATGGCGTGGATCGTTTAATTGAAGAAAAACAAAAATTTTTAAAAGCAGAAGTTAAGGATTTTAGTGCGGATGCGATTCGTAAACGTGAAGAAATAGCGGAACAAATTAAAGCATTAAATGCGTTAAAAGTTATGGCGCAAAGTTATGGTTTTGATATTAGTCAACCGGCAAAGAATGCAAAAGAGGCAGTGCAATTTTTATATTTTGGCTATTTAGGTGCAGTTAAAGACCAAAATGGTGCTGCGATGAGCTTGGGGCGTAACACAGCATTTTTGGACATTTATATTGAACGTGATATAAAAAATGGCGTCTTAACCGAACAAGCTGCGCAAGAATTAGTTGACCATTTTGTCATGAAATTACGTTTAGTTAAATTTATGCGAACACCAGAATACAACAAATTATTTAGTGGTGATCCAACTTGGGTGACCGAATCGATTGGTGGTATTGCTTTAGACGGAAGACCATTGGTAACCAAAACAGCATTCCGTATGTTGCATACGTTGGATAATTTGGGTCATGCACCGGAACCGAATTTGACCATCTTGTGGTCGGAAAAATTGCCACAAAATTTCAAGAACTACTGTGCAAAAATGAGTATCAAAACTTGTGCCATCCAATATGAGAATGATGATTTGATGCGTCCGTATATGGGTGACGACTATGCGATTGCTTGTTGTGTTAGTTGTATGCGCGTAGGTAAGGATATGCAATTCTTTGGCGCAAGAGCGAATTTGGCGAAGTGTTTGCTTTATGCGATTAATGGCGGTAAAGACGAAAAAACGAAAGAACAAGTTTCACCGGTAATGCCAGCCATCAAAGGCGATTATTTGAACTTCAAAGAAGTTATGAAACAATATGACAAAATGATGGATTGGTTGGTTGAGCTTTATGTGAATACGTTAAACTGTATTCACTATATGCATGATAAATATTGTTACGAAGCTTTGGAAATGGCGTTGCATGATAATGATGTTCATCGCTTCTTTGCTACCGGAATTGCTGGCTTATCCTGTGCTGTGGATAGTTTATCTGCGATTAAATATGCACGTGTCAAAGTTATTCGTGATGAAGAAGGTGATGCGGTTGATTATGAAGTCGAAGGCGATTATCCGAAGTATGGAAACAACGACAAGCGCGTAGACGACATTGCGGTAGATTTGGTTGACCGTTTTATGCAAAAAGTACGGAAACATAAAACTTATCGTGATGCTGAACCAACGACAAGTATTTTAACGATTACATCTAATGTTGTTTATGGCAAGAAAACTGGGTCAACTCCAGATGGTCGTAAAGCTGGTGAACCTTTGGCTCCTGGTGCTAATCCAATGGCTGGTCGCGATACGAGTGGGGCTTTGGCTTCATTGGAAAGTGTCGCTAAAATTAATTATAAAAACGCGCGTGATGGAATTTCAAATACGTTCTCAATTGTCCCTGCTTCATTAGGTAAAGATTTAGATACGCAAGTTTCCAATTTATGTCGTTTGTTAGATGGTTATATGAAGAGTAAAGGACATCACTTGAATGTAAATGTGTTTGATCGCGAAACTTTAATTGATGCGCAAAACCATCCCGAAAAATACCCAAGTTTAACAATACGTGTTTCGGGATATGCGGTTAATTTTGTTAAATTAACAAAAGAACAACAAGATGACGTCATTGCGCGTACCATTCATGAACGCATATAAGCGGGGAATTTAAGATGCAACACGAAATGAAAATCAAAGCAGTATACTTTGATAAGATTAAAAGTGGTGAAAAAACATACGAAGTGCGCTTAAATGACGAAAAGCGTCGTATGATTCAAGTTGGTGATGTTGTTGTTTTAAAACGTGAGCCAGAATTACAAGCAGAATTGTCTTTGCGGGTTCGTGAGTTATTGTATTTTAGTTCTTTTGAGCAGTTAGTTGATAAGATTCCGTTGGAAAAATTGGGATTTACCGGAATGACGAAACAGACAATCGTTGATGTGTATCATCAGTTTTATACGACCGAGCAAGAAAAAATGTATGGAGTGGTAGTTATTAAGTTTTAGTTCAAAGTCTGTGTCACCTTTTGTCGAATTGCAAAAAAATGTTTGGTGATTGTTTTAGAAATATGTTAGGCTTCCTTAAGAATGAAGGGGGATTATAAGCATGAACTTTTTTAAAACAAGTGATTTGTTAGGAAGGAGTGGCCCGTTTAATAATTGCGTTGATTATTTAGTTTGGTATTTAGTGTTATCAGCTTTTACAGTTGGTTTGGTTTGGCTTTTGCGTTGGAAGAAAAATCCAAAGTTAACTAAAATTGCTTTGATTGTGATTTGGGGAATTGCAGTTTTTGCTGATGTGGTAAAAATCATTGTTAGTGTTTCAACAGGTGAATTTGTTTGGAGTGGTAGTTTACCTTTGTATATTTGTAGCATCTTTATGTACGCTATGCCATTTGCAATTTGGGGGAAAGGAAAAATTCGCGAAATGGCTTGTACATTCGTTTGCACCATTGGTTTGTTTGGTGCGTTCATGAACTATATCATTCCCAGTGTTACCATTAATCATTCTTTGTTTTCTTTCTGGGGTTTACACACCACAATTTACCACTCGATGTTATTGTTGGGAGCGGTTGTTATTTTAATGACCGGATATCACAAAGTACGCTTCCGCGATTACGGTTGGGCATTCTTAGGTTTTGTGGTTTTAACCTTTGGAGTTGTAATTATTGACTTTATTATTCCTGCTGATTATATGTATTTCCGTACCGGGGAAGGTACTTCCTTGGGTATCGTTATGAGTATTGCGAGTGCCACAAAACTTTTCTGGCCAGTCTTAATGTATTTAGGTTATGCGATTACACAAATTGTAATGACAGCATTAATTGTTGGTGTTGATGCATTAGTTGGTTTGATTAGGAAAGCAATCATGAAAAACAAAGCACAAAAAGAAAATCAAAATCAGAATTAATCTAACTCAATAACAAAATGAAAGAAGCTTTTACAAAATTTTTTAGGTACATACCGCGTTCGACATCAATTCAATTGTACGGGTTGTCGCATATTTTATACATTTTAATATCAATTTCAGCGGTTGTGCTGTTGTGTTGTTTGATGCACAAGAGAAGCGAAAAAGCTAAAGATAGAGCCGTAAAAATTTTGGCATTTTTAACTATTTTTGTGTATGTTTTTGATTTTTTTGTGCAACCTTTTTGGGCAGGTGAAATTTGTGTAGGAAAATTGCCGTTTCATATTTGTACGGCAACTGGTGTTTTAATTCCGTTTGTTGTTTTTAGTAAAAAGTTTAAATTTTTGGAAAGGGTAATTACTGTTTGGGCTGTGTTGGCTCCATTGGCTTTTATCTTTGCGCCGATGAATTACATTAACCGAGCAGTAGAACCGTACAGTTATCCGATTATTCAAACTTTCTTATTCCATGCATTAGAGTTTGCTTGGGGTGTGTTTATGTTGACTTCTGGAAAAGTAAAATTACCCTGGCAAACAATTTGGCAACCGATTATTGGTTTATTCCCGATGGCTTTATGGGCGACTTTGGGACAAAATATGTATTATGGCGAATCAATGGGTGAAAACTTTTTGTTTTTGCGTACTGATGTTTCTGGAATTGTTCCTCATTGGGTATTCATTATTGCACTGTTTTTGGCGGCATGTATCGCCATTTCAATTACGTATACTATTTATTTTGTCATTCAAAAAATGAAGAAAACAAAAGTTTGATTGTTACCAAATTTTATTGTAAATTATTTTGATGGAAATGGCGACGAAAGATATTTCGAAAGTCTTATTAATTGGTGACGAGCGCACTTGTCAACAAGTCGCGTACGTAATGTCTTTTGCCGACTATGTGATAAAAAATTTGACCAGCTTGTCTGAGGAAAACATTCAAGTATATCGCGATTATAAAGTTTACGTATGTGACTTTAAACGTAAGTGCCGCAGGCAAGTAAAGGCAGTGGGTTTAAAAGATGTCAAATACCTGGAAGACATTTGTCGCGAAATTGATAAAGAATATTATTCTGATTGCCGTCGACATAGAAAAGAATTGCGTTTACAGTTGAAAAAGGTATCCCCGATACTGAAATTCAAAATGTGTTTATATGATTGGCTGAAGTTTATTTATTATAAAATCAAGGGATTTAAAACAATTCATGCCGCTAATAACTTTAAATATAATCGCATAGAGAATGTGAAATATTTGCGATGCTTGCGGCCGTCGAAGTTGTTTCTTTTGGTTATTTTTGCTCCAGTAAAGGAAAACATTAATTGTTCTTTGCTGGAAGATAATATTTACATCGCAACAAATGGCGATGTTGATGGGTGTTGTAGTGTTGGGGTTCCCTTTGGTAATCTGCTTTATGATGGTAATCTGAACGAAATTTACAATAGTATTTATGCACGCATTGTCAAGTTATCATCTTTAAATCATTCATTTTGTTTATGTAATATTTACGGCTGGTGTCCTACCTATACTTCAAAGGTTGGTTCATCGCTTGGTTGTTTAAATACTCCTGTAACCCCTTCTAAAACGATTCTTGCGATTGATAAGACTTGTAATTTATGTTGTAAGTCATGCCGCAATAAAAAATATACTCTAAGCAAAGTGAAACAATTAAAAACAACTATGATAACAAACAATATTTTATCCGCAAATATTTTAGATAAAACAAATACATTAATTGTAGCAGGTCAAGGTGAAGTATTTTATAGCCCTTATTATCGTCAAATTTTAGAAGCGGATTTAAAAAGGAAAAGTGTTAATATTTTATCCAACGGTTTACTGTTTAATGAAACTAATTGGAGTTGGTTGAAGAACAAATACGAGACGATAGATGTGCAAATTTCGGTGGATGCTGCAACAAAGGAAATCTACCGCAAATTGCGCGGTGGTAATTTTGATGTCTTATTAAAAAATTTACACATGTTGGCAGTTTTACATCGTCAAGGGCTTATTCGTAAGTTTGAATTGAATTTTGTTGTACAACGCGATAATTTTCATGAAATGATTGATTTTGTCAAATTAGGGCGTTCTTTAAGTGTAGATAGTATCGGATTTCAATTGATGTGCAATTTTGGTAATTTGTCGAATAAAACTTTTTTGGAACATCGTTTAATTGTTGATAACAAATATCTTGATTATGGATTATGGCAGGTTTTACAGGATCCGATTTTCCAAGATCCAATT
>JAZSQY010000023.1:0-8093 GCA_045538225.1 Clostridia bacterium
TGCCGGGGCTAAATTAACAACAATATTACCAACAGGAAATTTGTATCCTAAATTTATAATTGAACTTTTAACACGTTCCTTTCCTTCCTTTACCGCATTATCCGGCAAACCCACCAAAGTATATCCAGGCAAACCTTTGCTAATATCAACTTCAACATCGACAATGTAGCCATTGACACCTGTTATCCCAAAGCTTTTAATCGTTATCACAAATATAAAATTACAATAAAGTGGCAGTAAAGTAAACCAATTTAAAATTTGCATGCTAAATTAAATTAGATTTCGACATGTTTTACGCAAAGTTTTACAAATTTTGCCAAATTTCGACATTCTTCGCGGTTGTCGAATAAAAAAGTATCAAATATGATTGAAACCATAACCAATAAAAAAAAGGAGAAAAACAAAAAAAATGGAAAACAGAGTTTATCTTTACGGATTAGTGGTCAGCAACCCAACTGCTTGCGACGACTATTATGGCAACGAATACTGTAACTTGGATTTATCAGTTCAACGTTTGTCGGGAATTGTGGATACAATTCCTTTAACCATGCACCGTAATTTAATCGAACAACATGATGTAAAATTAGGAGATAACATTGCGATTCTCGGCGAATTTCGTAGCTACAATAAAATTGAAAACAACCGCAGTCGCTTAATGTTAAATGCCTTTGTCCATGAAATTACAGACGAGATCGATACAACTAATCCAAATATTATCGAGTTATCTGGATACATTTGTAAATTACCAGTTTATCGTACAACACCTTTCAATCGTGAAATCGCAGACTTGCTAATTGCTTCAAACCGCAGCGGCAACAAAAGCGACTATCTCCCAGCAATTGCTTGGGGACGCAACGCACGTTTTGCGAAAAATATTACGGTCGGTGAACAAATTCACATTTCTGGACGTATTCAAAGTCGGGATTATCAAAAACGCTTGGATGATGGTACAGTACAAACCCGCACCGCTTATGAAATTTCAATCAACCAAATTGATTGTGAAAATGCCAACTCTCAAAATGGTGACACAAATTTCATTTTAAGTAATTTATAATTTTGTCGGTCCCGTCAATCCAAGTTTGCTTTGCACAGTTCACAATATACTTTTGTTTATTTTCATATACGAATTTCAACAAACTGAGCAGCTTTTCCGTGCTGAGATCGGCTTGCCGTAACACTTCACAAACACCGAGTTTTTGCAAAAACTCGGCGTGTTGAATTTGATCACCACGACTTTCATTTTTTGGTAACGGAATATAAATTGCGGGCTTCTTCAAAGCCAACAATTCGGATACCGTGCCAGACCCCGATCGGGCCAAGACGACGTCCGCCCAAACAAAAGCATCTTGTGGCGCCTCTAAATAATCTATTTGTAAATAATCAGAGTGTTGATATTGTGAATTATTTTTACCTTTACCTGTGATGTGCAAAACATTCCAATGTTTGCATAAATCGTTTAAAGCAGACCAAATCACTTGGTTAATTGCAACTGCACCTAAACTACCACCCATGACCAACAAGTTTGGTTTTCCATTCTGGGTCAACTTTACCTTCTGTGCATTCCCCAAATATATACTTTTACGCAGTATGGCCCCTGTATGCTTCATTTGTGGGTACTTGGCAGATTCTATCGGAAATGTTGTACATATTGTCGCACATTTCTTTGCGGTTAAACGGTTAGCCAGACCCAAAGACATATCGCTTTCATGGGCAACAACTTTAATACCTAGACCAGCTGCTGCGTAAACAACCGGCAACGCCACAAAACCACCTTTGGAAAAAATCACACTGGGTTTCAGTTCGCGCAAGATTTTTTTTGCTTCTTGAATTCCCTGAATCATTTTAAAAGGAATTAATAAGTTTTTTAATGTTAAAGTGCGCCGCAGTTTAATCGTCGTAATTTCAAAGTATTCTAATCCATTTTGTTGCGCAATTGTTTTTTCAATACCCGAGCCACCGATATAAACAATCCGCTTAAAATGTTTTTTTAAAATTGGCAATAAAGCAATATGCGGCAAAACATGCCCCGCTGTGCCGCCTCCGGTTAAAACAATCGTACACATATATTATTTATATGTGATTTAACCAATATCTATCGACCAAACTTTTCCAGCGACTAATTCAACTTCTTCGATACCATTTAATGTCTTGTTCCATGGAATTTCTTTGTTTTTTAATTTATGGAAAACTTGGTTAAAAATAATCTTAATTTTTGTATTTTTGCTTGGTAAGATTTTTAGAGAAACTTTGCCTTTGTTTGCATCCCAACTCATAGTAACCTTGGCAGCAAAATCAGTTGCCAAATTTTTAATGCTTCCAACCATTAAAGGTTCAATTAAAATCGGCAAAATGCGTAAAGTTGATAATGAACTTTGCATAATGCAATCACTAATTGCGGTACCCACACCCAAAGAAACAGCAACATCCAAATTTGGTTTATCATTCGTTGTCATACCCGATCCGCGCCAGTCATTCGATAAGAATAATCCCGACGGAGTCGCAGAACTGTTAATGATTTTAACTAATAAGTTTTTAACTTCGGTCACATCAGCACCGTATGCTAATTGGCAAGCAGCCATCACCAAGTTTCTTGTTGGCTGGTAAGAAGCGGCATTGCGTACACGTGCTTTTACAGCATTAACACTTGCTTCACTTGCCGCAATTTCTACTTCTGGATTAGCACCTTGGATTACAGCGGGACGATATAAAATCTTAGGATCGTTCATCATGAAATTCTTTAAAGGATACAAGCCATAACCATGCATAACGCCAGCATTTTCAATTTTATCAACGAAAACAGAATTCGTGTATTCTTTCAAACAACCATCACTGTTAACATTTAAATTTGGAATTTTAGTTAACATATCTTGCCAGACAGCAATATCATCTTTCGCAGTTTTTAACAATGTTGCTGCATTAATTAAATTGTTCAATAAGGTTTGCAACGCTAAGAAATCAATGGTTGAAGAAGACGCCACAGCGAAATTCACCAAAGGACGACCTGCTACCAAATTACCCGGAGTTGCATTTGGACTGTAACTTGGAATGGTTACATATTTCCCAGAAGCATCCAATTTTAAGAAATCCGAATAGAATTCGAAAACGTTACGCATGAATGGGAAAATTTTACTACGCAAAGTCTTTTCATCGCCGGTTGCTAAATAGTAATCGTAGAACATATTTGCAGCCAAAGCCGACGATGCAATAAAGTGCAAAGTTGGCGAATCTACACTACCAAAAGTAGCCGAATCCATCGCCGTAATGCGTGGCACAAAATAACCGCGCATACCATACACACGTGCTGCATTTTTCTTTAAATCAGATTCATAAGACATATAGAAATCTAACAATCTCAACAAAGCATCCGGAGTAATTGACTTGGTCATACCACCATATAGTAACTGCGCAATTCCGTCCAATGCTGCAACCCCGTGTGTTGAATTATTATCTGCGCACCACAACCCCGCAGGCGTCAATAAGGAACCATCCAAGCAAATACATAAGTATTTTGCAAAATTCCACATACGTTCCAACAATTCTGGCGTTAATTCGTTATTCCCTGTTTTATCGATTAATTCTTTTAAATCTGATTCAGCCTTAACCGTATTCAATTCTAAATCAGTTTCTTCAAAAGCACGTTTAAATGGTGCGGCGTTTTTCGTTGCTAATTTATTATAACTATCCTTAATCAAAGATAGTTCCATTTTGATTTTGTTAAATTCGGTACTTGCATCACTATTCGCGAATGGTTTTGCTAAAATAGTTAATTCATTCACATCTTTCAAAGTGACAACATTGTTTGATACTTGAACATTACCACCAGCAATAATCAAACGCATGACCAAACCATAGTCACGGCCATTATCACTACGCGAACTAAAATAAAAATAACCATTTTCGTATTTGATTGAATTAAATTTATTTTCTTGATCACATGGTTGCAATTGAATTGCTACACGAATTTTACCATTGGATTTAGTCGCATGGTAAGCTACAACATCGGTTGTTTTCGCAATTGAAACACGGCGTAAAGTTTCTTCCTTTTCGTCTGCACAGAAACTTACCGACAATTCACCATTGCGCATATCGGTCAAACGTTCATAATTGGTAATAACGCCGGTATTATAATAGTCCAATTTAATCTTTACCATTGGCTTTGGTTGTGCTGGCGCCAAATGACAATTTTTTTTGATAAAAGCTTTTTCCAAAACTTTTTCAACTTCCATAATTTTACCATCGGCAAATTTCTTGCGCAAAGCAACAAAATCATCACTTACATCTTGCAAAACACCATTCTTACCATGATGAACCAACGCACTATGGTTAATTAAAATTTGTTCGTTCGAGATAGCTCCCAGAATAGCCACACCCACACGTCCATTACCTAAAATACTGCCATCTAAAAAAGCGTTTTCCATGAAAACTGCCGGCGTTTTGTTTAATAAAATTGTACTGTCATATTTACTCATTATAACTAAAATTATACCACAAAAGAGATTAATTTTCAACCACTAAATGGCGATTTTTATCCAGTATTTTACTATCAAAACGCGAAATACAAGCATATTTTTGATTAAATCTGGCAATGGCATCTTTAATTAAATTTTCAATCACCACCCCATATGGAACATGCGCTTTTAACCATAAATGATACGCCATAAATCCGGGGACAGTATTAATCTCATTTAAAACAATCTTATTATCGTCCACGACTATAAAATCCACACGAACTACTCCATCTGCCTTAAATAAAATATATGCTTGTTCCGCTAATCTTTTTATTTCACTCTCTATTTTGTTAAGGAAAACATCATCAACCGTTTTACCACTTTTTTTCACAAAACCACTTTCCGCATTAAAGTACTTTTCTTCAAATGAAAAAAATTTTTCGCCACCAACCAATTCCAATGCAGACGTAACAACTTTTTCATGCTCTTTCATGACGGACACATTCACTTCGCGCATCTTGTCAAAAAATTCTTCCACGATAACTCGTCCACTTAAAGATAAAGCTGTATTAATCGCAGTCTTCAATTCTTCTTTTGTTCTTGCAATATTAATACCAATTGAACTACCTTGTAAGTCCGGTTTAACAATTAATGGTAATGGTAATTTAATTTGTGATAAATCTTGATTTGTTAAAACTTGAAACCGTGGCTGCAAAAAACCTGCGGCGGTTAGAACTTGCCGCGTTGCTATTTTACTTTGCAACAACCACCCAGAAACAGCATTACAGCTGGTAATTGGCACTCCGTAAAAATCCATCACTGCTGCCAAGGTTCCATCTTCTCCAGCCCCACCATGACAACAATTAATCACACAACCCAATTTTTTCCACTCGCGAAATGGCCGCGCTTTCACCGCCTTTCCCGAAATATAATCATCAATTTTGCGACTACCAACCACAGCTTTGTTTTCATGCGTCAGATATATTAATACCACTTTATAATCTTCGGTCACATGCTTGGCCAGATGTAATCCCGTAAGAATAGATACATCATGTTCTGTACTTTTTCCACCGTATATAATTCCAATTTTTAACATAACTTGATATATGCAAAATGACATTTTTTGCGTTATTCTTAATGATATGTTTTGTCTAAACCATCAAAACGTGTTAAAATAAACCATGAGTGAAAACAAAGAACTAAAAATAAATTTTGAAACTATTTCCGGTAACGAAGCCACTGCGCGTTCCGCTTACCTTTTAACAGAAGCTGCACCGATATACCCAATTACGCCCAGCTCAGATATGGCCGAATACTGTGATCAATGGGTTAATAAAGGATACACTAACATTTTAGGTAAAGTTCCTGATGTAATTCAAATGCAAAGCGAAGCAGGCGCAGCCGGTACATTACACGGTTTACTCCTAGGTGGTACGCTAGGAACAACATTTACCTCAAGTCAAGGTTTGCTTTTGATGATTCCAAATCTGTACAAAATGGTTGGTGAATTATTACCAGCTGTCGTCCACGTAGCAGCCCGCACAATTGCGATGCAATCATTATCAATATTTGGCGACCACAGTGATGTTTATGCTTGTCGTAGTACAGGTATTGCAATGTTGGCATCTAACTCTGTTCAAGAAAATGCAGACCTCGCTTTAATTTCTCATCTAGCAGCAATAGAAGCAAGTTATCCTTTTATGCATTTCTTTGACGGCTTCCGCACCAGTCATGAATTTAACAAAATTCAAATCCCTGACAAAATGATTGCAGAAAAACTTTTGAATCGTGAAGCTCTGGCTAAATTCCGCACGCGAGCTTTAAACCCAGAAAACCCCAAAATTTATGGCACAACTGAAAATTCCGACACCTTCTTTCAACATCGTGAAGCAGCTAATCCTTACATCAACGCGGTTCCAAATGTTGTAGAAAAATACATGCAGGAATATGCAAAATTAACCGGACGCACTTACCACTTATTTGATTATGTCGGTGACCCTCAAGCCGAACACATTATTATTGCAATGGGTTCTGCCTGTGAAACGATTGAAGAAACATTGCCGAAATTAGGCAATAAATTCGGTTTAATTAAAGTGCGCCTATATCGCCCTTTCTCAGCAAAACACCTACTAGCCGCCATTCCAAATACAACAAAAACTATCACTGTATTAGACCGCACCAAAGAAAATGGCGCCGTTGGCGATCCATTGTATTTGGATGTCGCGGCAGTCGTTCGCGATAAAACAATCATCGCTGGACGCTATGGTCTGTCGAGTAAAGAGTTCACTCCGGACATGGTTGCCACAATATATGACAACGCAATGTCGACACATACGAAAAACCACTTTACAATCGGAATCAATGACGACGTTTCACAATCTTCATTGCCTATCAGCCAACGTCCAGATTTACATTCAAAAGGCGGCTGTCGTTTTTATGGACTCGGCAGCGATGGAACCGTTGGGGCCAACAAAAATAGTTGTGCAATCATCGGCGACAACACCAATTTGTACAGCCAAGCTTACTTTGTTTATGACAGCAAAAAAAGCGGCGGAACAACTATCTCACATTTACGTTTTAGTGAAAAACCAATCCACGCACCTTATCTAGTTACACACCCGGATTTTGTTGCGTGCCATAACCAAACCTTCTTAACGAAATTTGATATGCTATCAGGAATTACACAAGGCGGCATATTCTTATTAAATACCACTTATGCGGCAGATGAAATCGACAACATCTTACCTAACAATGTTAAACGGACACTGCGTGATAAAAAGATCAATTTCTATATTGTCAATGCGTACAAGATTGCAAAAGAACTGGGACTTGGTGTTCGTATCAATACCATCATGCAATCCGCTTTTTTTAAACTGGTCAATTTAATTGATTTTACCGAAATTAAAAATTTAATGAAAACTTGCGCCGAAAAAAGTTACGGCAAAAAAGGTCAGGCTGTCGTCACGATGAATCATCAAGCGATTGATAGCGCGGATACAGCTTTGCAAAAAATCGACGTTAATACTCTGACCATTTGCGAAGAAAATTGCGACTTCACTGCAAAAACCAAGATTCAAACAATCAACAGCTTACAAGGAGACACACTACCCGTTTCTGTATTTACACCCGACGGCAGCGCGCCCACCGCAACTACACAATTCGAAAAACGCGACATTGCAACCAGTTTACCACGTTGGATCCCAGAAAACTGTATTCAATGTAACCGTTGTGCTTTGGTTTGTCCGCACGCCACAATCCGTCCAGTTTTAATTAACGAACAAACGCCAGACGGATTTACAACTATTAAAGCCCTCGGCGTGCCTGGGTACGAAGGTTATCAATATCGCATTCAAATTTCACCACACGATTGCACCGGATGCGGAGCTTGTGCCAAAGTATGCCCATCCAAAAACAAAGCATTGGTCATGGAATCTTTCGACCAAATTCATGAAGACAAAAATTATGAATATTCTTTAACATTACCCGAAGTCAAGATGGAGCCAAAGAATATTAAACTATCGCAGTTTAACCGTCCGTTGTTTGAATTCTCTGGTGCCTGTGCCGGTTGTGGCGAAACGCCATACATTAAACTTTTAACTCAACTTTACGGAGATAAACTTGTCATTGCGAATGCCACAGGATGTT
>JAZSQY010000090.1:0-14114 GCA_045538225.1 Clostridia bacterium
TGTTAAACTTGGGTTAAATGAAATGTTTGACGCAATAGACTTATGCACTTCGTTGTTTTTGATTGAGACCTTTAATAAGGGAGTAGCGTTTGGTAAGGTGATGGAGATGTTGGATCCTGGGAATTTCACTGATCGGTCATATAATATGATCAAACTTCTTGTTAAGGTTTTTAGCGATAAGGGTTCGGAATTTTGTAAAGCCATTCAAGCCGATGCCGAACAAGATATGCAAAAATAAATAAAAAAAGCCAGTAATATGGCTTTTTTATTTAGCGTTATCAATTTTTTGACCGTTAATGTAAACACGCTTTTCATTAATGTCAATTTTTTTTAAAATTGCAGCTTCTAAATCGACACCCAGCATTTCTGCTAACCCCAAGGTGAAGATTGCCACATCGGCAAGTTCTAAACTTACCTCTTCGTTACTTTTCTTTTTAAGCCAAGCATCAAAAGATTCGGTTACTTCGCCGTGCAAATAACAGAACTCTTGTGGAATGTTGGTTAGGTTAAACTTCTTTTCCACTTTGTTCTGATAAATTCGTTTTTGCAGTTCGTTTAAGTCAACCATATTTGTTGCACCTTTTAATATTATTTCTTTGCGACTAATTTACTGAAGAAAGCGCTAAAACGGTTCTTTCCTTTGATTGTTAATGTATGTGAACCAAAGCTTTTTTTATTGCTAATACGATACAATTCTTCCGCAATATTTTCAGGCGATGAGCCGGTTTGTTCTGCGTATTCCAAGCGACCAATATCGTTACTGATACGATAGCGGTAAGCCTTGTTGGTGGAATCTTGCTTAATGCGATTTTCGGTAAAGTTAGTTTTACAAGTCGGTAAGCATACCGATGCCACTTCAATTTTTAATGGTTCGATTTCCTTGCGTAATGCAATTGTAAAAGTTTCCAAGGCCTTCTTGCTGGCACTGTAAATGCTGTTAAACGCCGGAGCAGTGTTCGCTAATCCGCAAGAAATATTAATGATTTTCCCTTTGCGGTGTTCACGCATAAAAGGAATCACCGCTTGGCAAGCACTGACCGCACCCAAGAAATTGGTATTCATAACTTTAACGATGTCGGTGGTCAATAATTCTTCAACTGCGCCAGACAAACCAATACCCGCGTTATTAATTAAAACGTCAATTTGACCTTCTTTGTTGTAAACCTTGCGAATTGATTCTTTAATTGAATCTGGATTTGATACATCTGTTTCAATAAAGTTAATGTTGTCGTCGTTACCTTTTTCGCGGGATAGGTTATAAACAATGTCCGCATATAAAGAAAAGCAGTGGGCAGCGGCCAAACCGATACCGGATGAAGCCCCTGTGATAACAACGACACGTTTATGCCAAACCGATGGATCAGCCAAAGCGGTAATATCGCTTAATGGTTTATTGGCATTTTCCATTTGTTCGGAATCCAAACGTTTTTCCAATACACTGATTGCATCGTCTAAATCAAGTGGTTCGTCGTTGGCTATTTGATAATCATCTTGCCCTAAATTGAATTTATTTTTCATACCTTATAGTATACTACTGTTATAGGCTTTTCTCAACATCTTTTTAAAATTTAATTGTTAGTTTGACAACTGTTTTTTGTTCGGTATACCATATTAAATATGGAAATATCAGTAATTGCGACAACACATCCTAATTATCAAGCATCCAAAAAGGAACTCGATCGTTTCGGTGGGATGGCGGCCGGTGTGTGCTACATGGCTCATGATTTTGCGACATTACGCGCAGAAGATGAAACCAAAACTTTCCGCCGTGCTGATCTTACAAAAAACAGTGGTCACCATAGTGTTTATGACCATGCGACAATTACCTTGTATTTGCATTGTATTCCACGTGTTTTGGAAGGCATGTTGGATAATGAACGTTATATGGTGTCTTCGGTCAAGAGTGGGCGCTATACTTTGCACCCGCTGCCGGAAAATGAACAAGTTATTTATGATAAATGGTTAGATAAATTCTCAACCTTAATTCGCGATACATATCAATCTGATTATCCGCAATTTTTTACTGATAACAAAATTAAAAAATTAGCCATGGAAAATGCTCGCTATATTACCAGTTGTTTTACCATGGTTTCAATGTTGCACACAATTTCTTACCGCCAATTAAATTACTTGTACGGCTTCTTTACGGATTATGCCGATAAAATCAAGGCTAGTGCAAACCCATTTGAACAAAAGCTATATCCGTACATTGTTGAGTTTTTGGAGCAATTAAAAGCAACCGGTTATGTTGATGAAATTTTGACGCAAAATGGTAAATCACGCCAAGTTTCAATGTTTTGTGAAAGACCTGTTGTCGAGTATTTCGGAGATGTTTATGCGACCAACTTCCGTTGTTCATTTGCGGTTTATATGCATTTGAACCGTCATCGCACTTTAAAATATTATATGAAGACACCCGTAGTACCAGCAAAATTAGAGTTTTACGTGCCGGAAATTATTTCGGATAAACCAGATTTATGCGCAGAATGGTTGGCGGATTTAGATCTTTTGCGTAATAATTATCCGCAAGCAATGTTGGTTGACGTTAGCGAAATGGGGAACTTAGATGATTTTATCTTAAAAGCAATTGAACGTAAATGTTCATCGGTATTATTGGAAACAACGCGCGTCGTCAATGACGTTTTAACTAAATACCAAAAAGCCTTGTCCGCAATTAATCACGACGGAGCAGAGAAGTTGGCTACCATGCAAAAAGGTGCCAAATGCACCTTTCCAAATTTTAAATGTCCAACTCCTTGCGGCTTTGCTTTAGGTATTACTGAAAAACGTAAAATTTAATTTACGTCTTAAGCTAACCAAACTAAATCTTTATGTACGCACATGCTAATAATATCAACAATCCATAAAATGTTCCAACCAAAGAAGATGCGTAAAACACCAAACCAATATTGTTCTCTTTGAAAGCAAATAATGATACCAAATATACAACCTAAGATAGGTAAAAATGCGATTAACAGGGACGGAACGAAGCCAAGTCCGAAATAAGCTCTTTGTGCCATGTGGGCAGTATAAACCGCACAAAACAAAGACGCAAGCAAATTTACGCAGATTTTACTAATTTAGATGTTTTTTTTGTGAAAATGGAGCTGTTGAACGGACTTGAACCGTCGACCTCCGCCTTACCAAGGCGGTGCACTACCGACTGTGCTACAACAGCAGGTCAACTGTTACTCAGTATAACACGGTTATTTGCATTTGTAAATTACAAAGTTAAAGTTTATTTCTTTTTCTTCTTTGAAGTTTTCCAAATGTTCTTGATTTGGTCTTTTCTTATTTTATCTTTTTCTTCAAATTCTTTCGCCTGTTCTTTAATTTCGGCAATCATTTTTTCTTCCGTTGGGGTATGTAGGCTGCCACCTTGTGCCAAGATTGCTTTTTCTTCCATTTTCTTTTCTTTAAACATAAAGGATAATACGGATTTAAAGATGCCACTTTCTTCAATATCTAATTCAACTGATAATCTTAAATAATCAATCTCTTTAATGATTTTGTGAATAACAAATTCAAATATAATTTGTGCAAATAAAAGAATGAACGATAAGATGTTGATCAAATTCGAAATTGTAATATCAAAGTTGGTCAAGGTTTCATACATAGCAACACCAATAAGAGTAAAGTTGGCTACGAACTTAAAAATTTTGGTAAAAAATTTGTATTTACGCTTTTTTTCCGTGGATTGTCGTTTTTCGTTGCGGAGTAGCTTCTTATTTTCTTGGATTAAAATTTCAATTAAAAACAACGCTATAATTGCCACAATTAAAAGAGAATATACTACTAGATACAAGGGGTTGTGGATGTTTTGGATAATTAAATACACATAGTAGATAAGAAAAGCCAGCATACTAACATAGTTAAAAACTGTTACCGCTCTCAGTAGTTCGTTTTTAATTACGTTAATTCTTGATCGTGTGTGTTTGGTTTCTAAGACTGCCATAATTTCTCCTTTGTATATCTGAGTATATCATACTTCGCGAGAATATAGTTAATTATTCGTTAAATCCAGTCGGTCAAGTGCTTTAAAAATATTTAAAACGGCAACTGGATTCTTTTGTTCAACTTGTTTTAAAAAATCCTTCGTTTCTTGACGTTTACCAATGCTATCACATTGACCCAAAGGACAACCACAATGAATGAATTGTAAATTGTTTGCATCACGCCAGTTTTCAATATCGCGTTCGCGTTCCAAACAAAAGGGGCGGATTAAGGTCATGCCAGGGAAGTTCTTGCTGGCAATTTTTACCGGCATAGTTTTAATTTGTGCATTTTGCATTAAGTTCATCATAATGGTTTCCGCTATATCATCCATGTGATGTGCTAACGCAATTTTATTGCAACCACGTTCTTTTGCTGCGGCATATAAGTTCCCGCGGCGCATGCGTGCACAAAGGTAACACGGAGTACCGCCGGCTTGGCTTACTACTTCAAAGATTGATGTTTCAAAGAATTGCAATGGGATACCTAAATTGCTTGCAGTTTGTTCAATAGTGGCACGGTCTTTTGGGGTATAGCCGGGATCCATACATAAAAAAATGACTTCAAAATTCTGTCGTTTGGCTAAACGGCTTTGGCGGCATAATTCTTGCATACAGAGTGCTAAGGCAAAACTGTCTTTTCCACCGGAAACACAAACAGCAATTTTGTCACCTTCATTAATAAGATGGTATTGGTCGACTGCGCGAATAAAAGCTGGCCACAAATGTTTGTTTTTAGAAATAGAGTTCATGTTTTTTTGCAATGTTACGTTTAGCACGGATTTTCATATCACGACTGTTAACGTTAATATTGATACGACCTTTTGTAATATCGATTTCCAGCGTGTCGCCATTTTGGATGTTCGCAAAATCTTGGTTCGCATAAGCATCGGGAGCAATGTGTGCAACTGTTAAAACGGGAGTAGCACAACAGAAACCATCTGTGATTAAAGCTATTGTATCGTTTTTTTGCATTGCATGAATGGTATGTGCTACAATTGAAACATCGGTATCGGTACAGTTTTGTAAAACGATGATACCACTATCAATCGCATTCGAACATAAAGCTGTCATTGCATCAACAGGTGTATGATAAACCCAAGCTTGACCTTCCATGGTTAATGGAGCAGTACTTGCCGAAACAACATAAGCTTGGGTAGCTAGAGTTGTTTTTAAAACCGGATAATTACCTAAATCGATTTTTAAATCGACTAATTCAAAAATTTTGCTGAATAACAGGATACCGGCAACGCTGCCGCCATTGTTTTGGTAAACTTCCAATTTTTCTTTCATAGTTCGTTTACTAATTAAACGTTTGGTTGTAATGATGTCATCCGCACGTTGCATGATCGCCGTTGCAGTTTGTGTGGCTAGGTCAATAATTGCACCAGAATTTGCCGGTGCAGAAGTTGTACCGGGCAACATTAACTCGAATGCTTCTGCCATACGATAAAAATCCAAGGTTAAAGTATCATGGCTTGGGGTTCCGTGTTGGTGAACGTATTGATTAATAACTTGGTCGACATCGCCAGCTTTAATTTCGCGGGTTGCAATTTTACCGGCTGCGGACAAAATACTATTGTCATAATTATTAATCATGCCGGTTGGCATTAAAATCACAGGGCAGTTTGTGTTAGTGCATCCGACCAATACACCCAGACCCATAATGCAGTTATCAATAACAGCAACAATTCCATCTAACATTTGTGTACGTACAATTCCTGCTACGTTAGAAGCGATAACTTTAACGTAATCGTTCGCATATTTTGCGGTTGCCGGAGCCATGCGTTGTAAATTGTTATAATTGGTTAAATTAAAAGTTAAAGCCATGCCACCAGCTTGACGAATGCCGCAAATTAAATTTTGCATAATTGCTGGGTTACTGTTTTGTGTGCAATCCAAAATTCCAATTACAGTTGCGTTTGTGTTTCCTTGTAAAGATTGGCCATTAATTGCCAAATCTGTTTGTTTTAAGAGGCGCGTGCCTTTGTCAAAAGTTTTTAAATTCATTAAAAGATTATAGCACGGCGTCTTGTCTTCCCGCAAGGTAATTGTTAATAAAATTGACTAAATCATAACCCAAATTGTCTTCCAATGTGTGAATTAAGTCGTTTTTTGTTGCAAAACCGAAACAATTCTTCGCTGCAAATTTGGCTAATGTTTTATTTAAATTTTCATAGCCAATTTTTTCGGTGATGGCATAAAACAGCAGCATACCGCGCGCATACGTGTTAATCACATATTCAGTCGGCATTTCGTAGCTAATTAAGTCGTTGTACATTTCTCGAGTATATCTTACTTGGTATTGATCCATAATGCTTTCAAACATGCGGATACTTGTTTGATTCTCTGCGGCAATGCTGGCCAAAGTTTTGCCATATTGTGGGTGGGTTTCGAAGAAGACGGCAGTGGAGTATTCCGCCAATCCTTCGTCAATCCATGCAGTGCGTGTTTGGTTGTTGCCAATTAACCCGTACCACCACTGGTGTGCAATTTCATGGACGATAACATTTTGATATTGTAATTGATCCGTAATGTCTAAACTGATATAAACCAAGGCTCCGTATTCCATTCCACCTTGTAAAAAGTCTGTTTGCACAACGGCCAGATGGTCGTAAGGATAATCAATAAAAGTGTTGGAAAAGTATGCCAAAGCATTGCAAGCTGTATAGAGGCTGACATCGGGGATTTCATCATTTAAGTAATAGTATGTCACCGTTGTGTTGCCAACATTGCGTGACAAAGTTTTAAAATCGCGTGAAAGTACCAATGCGAAGTCACGTAACATCTGACCACGGTAGTGATTATCTTCGACCATAGAACCGCTTGCTGCAATATAATATCCGCTTGGAACGTCGATTGTAACGTCAAAGTTGTATAGCTCGTTGTAGAACGGGTCGCCGTTGTAACTGTAGGGATAAATTTGCCAACCATTTTCATAGACGACAGGGATAGCATAAAAATTACCTAAATTGACCGCGTGTTCTGTGTATCCTAGGCGGTGTTTGACATTGGCTAAATGAATCGTGTATTCCAAATCAATATTAACTTTTTCGCCGGGTTTTATGCCTTGTTTGAATGGTACGGTGATGACTGTATTATCACTGCCGCCCAGCAGAATGTGTGGGGTGGTGACTTTGGCAAAACCCGGATTAAACCCGTTCGGATAAGCGCGTTCAACTTCGCTGGGCGCCACTGCTGGGTATTCCGCATTTTCTTGGAAAGCATTGGCATACAGATGAAATTTTACATCATATAAAGTTTGGCGGCCGTGGTTAATGTATTGTGTTGTTTGGTTAACACCCAATGTGTGATTGCTTTCGTTGTAGTTGCAGTCGAGTTTAATTGTTCCATAATTTTGTGCCATGGCTTGTAATCCTTGCGGTTGATTTTGTTTTCGTTTCAGAATTTGACTAACGCCAAAAGCAGAGAGAATAATGGCCAAAGTAAAGAAAGTGGCCAATGCAATAGCGATGATTTTGCGGTTGAATTTTTTGCTCATATTCATGCATATTAATGTGGCGAATTTAAAAAGACTTTGACATTTCGACAAAATCTGAGCTATACTAAATTCCGTTATGGCAAAATATATTTTTGTAACGGGCGGTGTTGTTTCCGGTTTAGGGAAGGGAATTACCGCAGCAAGTTTAGGAAAATTATTAAGATTAAGAGGTTATAAAGTTGCTGTCCAAAAGATTGACCCATATTTAAATATTGATCCAGGTCAAATGAGCCCATATGAACATGGTGAAGTTTTTGTGACCGATGATGGTGCGGAAACTGACTTAGACATTGGGCATTATGAACGTTTCTTAGATATTAATTGTTGTTATAAATCGGATATTACATCTGGACAAATTTATTCCAGTATTTTGTCAAAAGAACGCCGTGGTGATTATGCAGGTCACACTGTTCAAATTGTGCCACACGTTACCAACGAAATTAAAGATTTCATGCGTGCGGTTGGTGAAGGTCAAGATATCGTGATTATTGAAATTGGTGGAACAGTTGGCGATATGGAACAGGCAGTATTTATTGAAGCTATTCGTCAATTCCGTCATGAATTGGGCGCGAATAACAGTGTTTCTGTTCACGTGACTTTGATCCCATACATTGCTTCCAGCGGTGAAATTAAAACTAAACCTACACAAAATAGTGTCAAGGATTTACAACGTTTGGGTGTTTTTGCAGATGTCTTGGTATGTCGTACGACAGCAGATGTTGAGTTAGCTCAAGAACACCGTGACAAAATCGCGATGTTCTGTGGCTTAACAAACCAAGAAGACGTCATTCACAATCGTGATTGTCGTACTATTTATGAAGTGCCATTAATGTTTGCGAAGCAAAACTTTGATGCCATCGTTTTGAAAAAATTAAACTTGAAATTAAACAAGTGTAATTTAACGGATTGGACACGAATCGTCGACCAATTATGCGATGACAAATTGCCAGAAGCAACCATTGCGATTGTTGGTAAATATGTCGAGGTCGCCGACGCTTATATCAGTGTCACCGAAGCTTTGAAGCATGCTGGTATTGTCAACGATGTTCGTCTTAATGTTAAATTAGTGCAAGCAGAGAACATTGAACGTGATGGCGCGGCAGTGTGGTTGAAAGATGTTCATGGTATTATTGTCCCGGGTGGTTTTGGTAATCGCGGTGTTGAAGGCAAAATTATGACGGCCGAATATGCGCGCGTAAATGAAATTCCTTTCTTGGGAACTGGTTTAGGTATGCAAGCAGCAGTCATTGATTTTGCACGTCAAGTTTGTAATTTGAAAAATGCTAACAGTCAAGAATTTGACGCAAAGACCAAATATCCTGTAATTTATGCCGTTGAATATCAAAAAGATTTCTTGACCAAAAAGGATGATTCACGTCGTATGGGCTTATATGATTGTCAAATTAAAGCCGGTACTGTCGCTGCAAAATTATATCATCAAAATACAGTTAAAGAGCGTCATCGTCATTGCTATGAATTTAACAATGATTATCGTGATCAACTCGAAAAAGCCGGCTTAGTCGTTAGCGGTGTTAACCCACAAGCAAACTTGGTTGAAATCATTGAATTGCCGCAACATCCTTTCTTTGTTGGTTGTCAATTCCATCCAGAATTTATTTCACGTCCACAACGCCCACATCCTTTATTCCAAGGTTTTATTGCTGCTGTTGTGAAACGTTTACCTAAGCAAGGCGAATTTGATTTGTAATCAATTATTCGTGACAATCATCTAATAAAAGTTTATCCGCCAACAATGCTATGAATTCACCATTCGTTGGTCGATCGTTCCGCGTAAAAATTTGGCTGCCAAAAATATTGTTGATGCAGTCAATTTTTCCACGGTTCCAACATACTTCGATGGCGTGACGAATGGCACGTTCTACCTTGCTGGGTGTTGTGTCATATTCTTTGGCCACGTCAGGGTAGAGACGTTTGGTAATAGACGAAATAATACCAGTGTCTTTTACACATGCTTTAATTGCAGTGCGTAAATATTGGTACCCTTTGATGTGTGGCGGTATCCCAATCGAAACAAAAATTTTCGAAATTTGGCGATCCAACGATGGCATCTCTTGTGCCTTTGTCGCTTTGAAAAATTCATCAATTACAGTTGTCGACTGTAATTCGTGTGACTGAACCATAGTCAGTAGGACCTTTTGTAGATCTTCGCGCGAAAGTGTAGCAATCGCTGATTTGACTTGTTTGATTCCATTCATTTCATTCATAAAAATATAATCCCCCATTTTTTTCGTCGATTTACGACGTATCAAGTCTCATTTTGTCGAATAAACGCGAACGACGCAACAAAAGCCGTTATACATTTTTATACAAAATTTTAATTAATAGTTGTTGACATTTTGTTATTTGGGAATATATATATGTACTATTATGGGAGAAACATACATTAAATGTCCAAAGTGCGATTTAAATTATTGCACTAAAAAAGAAAAAATTTGCGCCAGCTGCAAACAAAAAATGAAAACGATTTCAAGTAATTTGTTGGATGCAGGCAACATTGAAGAGTTGGGATTGTGCCCAATTTGTAAAATTAATTACGTGACAGACGATGAAACCGTTTGCTCAACCTGCTATGCAGAAACTGATTTAAGCGACGAAGAAATTTTGGAAATTTACGGTGAAAATAAACCGTCTGATAAAGAAGATGATGATGAAGAAAACGTCAGCGATGATAGCATGGACGATGATGATTTGACTCCGGTTGATGATGACGATTTGGGATTGTTAGATGTTGTTGGCATCGGGGCAGATGATGATATGGACGATGACGATTTGTTAAGTGCAAAATTCGACGACGAAGGAGACGATAACGAAGACGACTTTGATGACGATGACGAAGATATTGATGACGATTTAGACGATGACGACGAAGATTTAAAAGATTAACAATAAAAAATATTACATAAAAAAAGTGCCGTGAATCACGACACTTTTTTGTTGGCGCTCTGGGTAGGGTTCGAACCTACGACCGATCGGTTAACAGCCGATTGCTCTGCCGCTGAGCTACCAGAGCAGGTAACGCTAACTTAATTATAATACCCGAAAGATTGGGGTTTGTCAAATCCTAAATTATGAGTTAAAATTATCTTTATGGTAGACGTTACAATACAAGATTTGAAATCGAAAAAAGGTGATTACATCGGTAAATCTGTACAGGTTTTTGGTTGGGTAAAAAACTGCCGCGAATCAAAGACCACATCATTCTTAGAAATCAATGATGGCAGTTCTTTTAAGCCTTTGCAAATTGTCATTGAAAAAGAAAGAAACACAAAGATTAATGAGGGAACTTTGGACCGCGTAATGCACTTGGGTGTAGCAGTGGCGGTGAGTGGCATTGTGGTCACAGCCTTTAATAATCCAAACAACATTGAAATCAATGCTGAAACTATTAACGTTATTGGTGATTGTGCAGCGGATTATCCAATTCAAAAGAAAAAAACCAGTTTGGAGTTTTTACGTACAATTCCTCACTTGCGTGTGCGTACAAACACTTTTATGGCTGTCATGCGCGTACGTAACGCTTTATCAATGGCTATTCACAACTTCTTTCAAAAGAGTGGCTATTTTTATGTTCACACGCCATTAATTACCGGGGGAGATGCCGAAGGTGCTGGTGAATCATTTCAAGTTGTTGCTCCTGATTTCAAGGGTGATTTCTTTGGGGCGCCAGCAAGTTTGACGGTTTCAGGTCAATTAGAGGCTGAAGAAGCTGCAATGGCATTGGGACGTGTTTATACTTTTGGTCCAACCTTCCGTGCTGAAAATTCAAACACCACACGTCATGCAGCGGAATTTTGGATGGTAGAAGCCGAAGCTGCTTTTACCGATATTGATGGTATTATTAATGTCGCGCGTGATATGATTAAATCAATTATTCGTGACGTTCTACAAACTTGCCCTGATGAAATGGCATTCTTTGATAACTTCTATGAAAAAGGTTTGATCACAAAATTACAACAAGTCGCAGACGGAGATTTCGTTCGTGTGGATTATACCGAAGCGATACAAATCTTGCAAAAGTCTGGCAAAGATTTTCATTATCCTGTTACATGGGGTGTTGATTTGCAAACAGAGCACGAACGTTATTTAACTGATGAGTATTTCAAGAAACCAGTGTTCGTGGTTAATTATCCAAGTGTCGTTAAAGCGTTCTATATGAAACAAAATCCGGACGGTAAAACGGTTGCCGCAACTGACTTGTTGGTGCCAGGCATTGGTGAAATTATCGGATGCAGTGAACGTGAAGCGGATTACGATAAGTTAGTTGCCGCGATGCAAGCCCGCAAAATGAACATTGATAACTATCGTAGTTATTTGGATTTGCGTCACTATGGTTCCGTACCACACAGTGGTTTTGGTTTAGGTTTAGAACGTATGTTGATGTATATGACCGGTATTACGAATATACGTGATACACAATTGCACCCACGTGCCGTAGGCGAATTACGTTAAGGAGAAAAAAATGGAAAGAACTTTAATTCAAAATGTTAAACCAGACAGCAAGGTCAAAATTTCGGGCTTTGTGGAAAATTTACGCAACAAGAGTGCGATGCAATTTTTGGTTTTGCGTGACATCAGTGGTAAAATGCAAGTCACCGTTGAAAAAGCAAAGTTACCAGAAATTGCGCAAATCATTGATGGCGTAACGGTGGAAAGTGTTTTGACCATTACAGGCACGGCAGTCAAAAATGACTACGTTAAGTTAGGTGGTATCGAAATTATCCCCGACAGTGTTGTGGTCGACAGTGTCGCTGCTGCTGTTTTACCAATTGATAAAGAAAGCGGCTTGGACTTACGTTTAGATTACCGTTGGCTTGATTTACGCGAACCAGACAAAGCACGTATTTTTAAAGTACAAACCGCGTTAGAGCGTCACATGGTCAACTGGTTGGTTGACAATGGCTTTATTAATATTCACACCCCCAAAATTAGTGCGATTTCCAGCGAGGGTGGCAGTGAAGTTTTCGAAATCAAAAATTACTTCGGCAATCCCGCGTACTTAACCCAAAGTCCACAACTTTATAAACAAATGAGTATGATGGCTGGCTTTGATCGTACCTTCGAAATTGGCGCGTGCTATCGTGCGGAAAGCAGTTTTACTTCACGTCATGCTACCGAATTCACGGCCTTGGATGTGGAAGTTTCGCATATCCAAAATCACCATGATGTTATGGATATTGAAGAAGCATTGTTGACGTATGTTTTCACGAAATTAAATCAGCAGTTCGGTGATTTAATCCAAGCACCGACCGTAAAATTTCCGCGTTTAACTTTGCAAGAAGTTTATCAAATTTTACGCGATGAAAAACATTACGAGATGCCAAAAGCTGCACAAGGTGATATTGACCCAGATGGCGAACGTTTGATTAGCGAATATGTTAAAGAAAAATATAATTCGGACTTTGTTTTCATTACCGATTACCCGCATGATGCGCGTGCGTTTTATACAATGGGCGACCGCTCATTTGATTTACTTTATAAAGGCGTAGAAATTACCAGCGGTGCACAACGCGAACATCGATACGAACAATTAAAACAAAATATTATTGATAAAGGTATTAACCCAGACCACATGCAAGAATACTTAGAATTCTTCCGCTATGGTGCTCCGTCACACGGTGGCTTTGCGATTGGCTTAGCACGCCTAATGGCACGCTTGTTGGATTTACCAACCGTCAAAGAAAGTTGTTTCATCTTCCGTGGCCCGACGCGTTTAAAACCATAACGTTAAAATAATTTGTAATTGCAATTTGGCTGTGTTTAATGGTATACTTGTGCTATGGATATTGTGGGGAATTACGGTTACAATCAAAGCTCAAGTGCAAATTATTTTGGTCCTGTTGCCGGCTCAAATTTAAGTGAAAATAGTAAACAAGACATGCTAATTAAATTGGTTGGTAGGTCTAAGACCGTGCGACAAGGTGGCATGTTTATGATACAGCACCAAGCATTGTTTCCGGATTTTAATGAAGCTTTGAGAGCATTAAGGTATAAAGTCAACAATCCTGATAATTTAACGGCGGTGGAGATTGAACTGCAAAAGCAGATTGATAAAATTCTTGAAATGCCCGCTCAAAAGATAAGTCATGAAAAGAAATCATTATGTTTGTATGCGTTACAAAATATGATTTTTGGATTGAGCGATTTAACATTCGAAAATAGATATAAAAATAATTATGTTCCGCAAATCTCGCAAGATTTAGAACAAATGAAGCTGAAAGGTTTTAATCAGGGCATGAATTGGGATCAATTAAACAATAGTGTTCATTCGCATGAATTTCAAGATAAAAGTAATCCGGAATTAGCAAATTGGACTTTTTTGGACCACAGGAAAATTAATCAAAACTTGAACGTAATCTATTATAAAAATAATAGTGATCATTATGACCATAAAGAATATGCACAATTTTTTTATGAACCAACATACTCACAAAATAGCACAGTTCAAAAAGACTCAAACAACGCAGTTGTTGATAAAATGGTTGTCAATAATATTGACGATTTTTTTCAAGATGCATCTCATAAACAAATTTTTAATACTATAAAGAAACTTTTCACTTTATGCGACAAAAAAGATTTGTATAGTGTTATTAATGAAAACA
>JAZSQY010000063.1:0-3533 GCA_045538225.1 Clostridia bacterium
AGTTAAAATTGGTGACGTTGTTGAAATCGTTGGTTTGGGTGCAAACAAATCTACTACCGTTACTGGTGTTGAAATGTTCCGTAAATCATTGGATTCAGCAATGGCTGGTGATAACGCTGGTTTATTGTTACGTGGTGTTGAACGTAAAGATATTGAACGTGGTCAAGTATTGGCTGCTCCAAAATCAATCACTCCACACACCGAATTCTCAGCCGAAGTTTACGTTTTGAAAAAAGAAGAAGGCGGACGTCACACTCCATTCTTCAATGGTTATCGTCCACAATTCTACATCCGTACAACTGACGTTACAGGTGTTATCGAATTACCAAAGGGCGTAGAAATGGTTATGCCTGGCGACAACATTTCAATGAATGTTAAATTGATCTCTCCAGTTGCTATCGAAAAAGGTATGCGTTTCGCTATCCGTGAAGGTGGCCACACTGTTGGTTCAGGTGTTGTTGCTGACATCATCAAATAATTGGCTTTCAATTATTGATTTCAAAAGAGTTAGGAGAAATCCTAGCTCTTTTTTTTGTTTATAATTTATTTTGATATCAATTGATGGCAGGGTATTAGCTATGATTTTTTTATAAAAACATAATAACTTTAATTGTTTGCGTTGTTTTTCAATTTTTTTTGTCTGCCGAAAATTAAACTCGCTTTGTATTTGATTCCATAATGAGTTGTAAGGTTCTTCATTATTAAATAGCTTAATGGGTTATATGGTTTCAAATTGTATAGACTTTATACCATCATTTATGGTATTATTCATTTTATGAAGAAAGTTGTTTTAGATTGTTTGGGTGGCGACAATGGGTTGCCGGCAATGTTGGCGGGGGCGCTCTGTGCATTGGAGCAAAATCCTGAATTACAATTAGTTTTGGTTGGCGATGCAGAAGTTATTCAGCCACAGGTTGCAAAATTTGGTGATCGTGTAGAAATTATTGATGCCAAAGTCAATATTGCGATGGATGAGCATCCGACACAGGCAATTCGTACCAAGCCGGATAGTAGCTTAGTGTTAGGTTTGGAACAATTGAAAAAGCGCGAGGATTGTGGGGCTTTTGTTTCGGCGGGTTCCACGGGTGCAGTTTTGACGGGCGGCTTTATGAAGGTTGGTCGTATTGCGGGCGTTAGCCGTCCGGCATTGTGTCCGACTTTACCCAGCTTAATTGATGGTCAAGATTTTATGTTGTTGGACTGTGGCGCGAATATGGATTGCACAGCGGTCCAGTTGGCACAGTTCGCAGTCATGGCAAATGAATATCGCAAAGCTATGGGGATGCAAAATCCGCGCATTGCATTATTAAATGTTGGTACTGAAAGTACGAAAGGCAATGAAGTGGTCAAACAAGCACATGCATTGTTAACAAAGTTACACGATAATGGTTTGTTGAATTTTGTCGGGAACATTGAGGGCGACCAAGTTTTCTTAGGAAATGCCGACGTAGTTGTGTCTGATGGTTTTTGGGGAAATGTTTTATTAAAGAGTATTGAAGGTACAGTTAAGTTTGTTTTTAAATCTGTTAAGAATGTGATTAAAAGCAGTTTGGGTGGTAAAATTGGCGGTTTGTTTTTGGGTGGCAAATTAAAGAAATTTAAAGCCGAAAAAATGGATAAAACGAACGCGACAATTTTCCTGGGCTTGAAAAAAGCGGTGGTAAAAATGCACGGCAATGCGGATGCGGCCAAAGTGACTTCGGCTTTGCAGTATGCGATGACTGTGGTGGATTTTGATATGAATGCGCGCATTGAAGATGTTGTGGCCAAAGCAGAGCTTTTATTGGCTGAGAAAAATGGCTAAGCCACGTTTATTATTAGCGGTTTGTTGTGGTCCTTGTGCAACGGTGGCGGTGGAACGTTTGGCCGTGGAGTATGATGTGACCTGTTTGTTTTGGGGCGACAATTTGGATTCGTTAGAAGAGTTTAACCGCCGTTTAGAAGCATTGTATAAGTTGACGGATAAAGTGATTGTGCATCCATACAATCATGAAAATTGGCAACCGCAAAATTGTGGTCGGTGTATTACTTTGCGATTGGAAAATGCTTTTTATTATGTTGAAAAGTTGGGATTTGATTTCTTCGCGACGTCATTGACGACCAGTCCGCATAAAGATGCCGTGTTAATAAACCAAATTGGTCGTAATATTAGTGAAAAGTATGTTCCCAGCGATTTTAAAAAGAAAGACGGCTTTAAACGCAGTGTTGAATTGTCGAAACAGTTAAAAATGTATCGACAAAATTATTGCGGATGTGTTAAACCATAATATGAATTTAGAAGTGGGGATTTGTCCCAAGTGCCATGAATATTTGTTATTAAAAACCAAGACTCCGTTTTTGCTTTGTCCGAAATGTGGGGAAACAATTTCGGCGCAATCGGCAAATGCTCTTGTCGAAAAACGTTGTTCGAATCTGGAAAATGTGAATTCAATTGTGGGCGAGTGTGTGGCTTTGGAGATTAAGTATGGGCCAGAACTGCCGTACATGTTGTTAGCCAAAGTCGTGTCAAATTTCCCGCATTTGGAAAGCCCTTCTTATTTATTAGTCAAATTGTCCGGTTTTCAAGTTGGTTTGGTTTATGATTATTTGAAAACTTTTGCCAGCATTAAAAGCGATCCGGCGAATGTCGCTTGGGCAGAAAGTTTTTTAGATAATACTTTGGATTTTCAAACAATTGAATATGCGGAATTATATCGCAGTTACGTCCGCAATAAAGTGCGTCCGGAACGACAGCAACACTATTTTGATTTGATTGACCAGCTGTTGAAAGATTATACCACTAAATCATCGGACCCACGTTCGACCAAGTGGTTAATGGCTTTGTATGTTGTGTCCAGTATTGTGAATTTTATGTTATTCCCGGTCATGATGATTATGTCGGGGTGGTTATCACAAATTTTTTCTTTTTATTTTATTTTTAACATTTTGCTGTCTGTTGTTGTGGTTTGTTTAGAAATGTTTTTGCTGGTGTTGCATCATAAGATTTTTGGTAACCGTTTAAATATGTCGCAGAAAGAACGCTTGTGGATGGTGATTTTTATGTCGTCCATGGTGTTTGTTGTTGGGGCGGTTGTAATGGGAAGTATTTGGAAAATTAAAATATGAAAACACAGACTTTTACGGTAAAACAAAGAACAAATGTAAGTAGCTTATTAAAAGCCAACCTGTTGGGAGCGGGATATGTTTTTGTGCAGCAAGTTTTGAAGCATAAAGATGTCAAAGTCAATGGCGTGCGTGTGAATCGCGATGTGCCATTAAATGTTGGTGATGTGGTGCAAGTTTATTATGCTGATAATGCTTTGAAAGAATGGCAGCCGTACCGTATGGTTTGGGAAGACCATAACATTGCTGTTGTGTTTAAGTCGCAAGGAATTGAAACTAGTAGTTTACATGGCGAAAACACATTGGAACGTTTATTAGGTTTCACAGCTGTTCATCGTTTAGATGTCAATACTGAAGGGTTAGTAGTATTTGCGAAAAATCCAGACGCTGAAGAAGCTTTGTAAGTCGGAGGCCAAGCGGTCTTAGGAAGA
>JAZSQY010000035.1:0-6440 GCA_045538225.1 Clostridia bacterium
CTGGGGTTGGCGGTGCAGTTGATACTTACAGTAAGAATTGGAACCCCGACAAAGTTACAGATAATAATAAAGAGTTACAACAATTTGTTATTGAATCTAGCAGTGACGTTTCAGGTGCGTTACCTTATTTGCGTTATAAAATTTCTGGAAATAAAGATTTTGGCAAAATTGATGAATATGTAGATCATCCATTCACGATAACGTATGCTAATGGCAAGTCTTTAACTGTTAATATTCGCGTTTATCCTACAATTAAAAGTTTATCAATGTCAACGGTAAGTAACAATGAAGGTCAAATTCATAAAGATATTAAGTCCGAAAATGATAATTTTGAAGTAGTACGTACTGCATATGTTCGCAAAGGATATACCTATGAATTCGTGGTAGAAACTGGTGATGTGAATGTTGGTGCTTATGCAGTGTTTGATAAAATTTGTACAGCTAGTGGTGTTGATGTTATGGATACCACAAGCGGTGTGTTTGATGCACGTGGTTTAGATGAAGGAATCTATATATGTCAAGTTAGTTTACATGCTTACAGTGATTCTGCGTATGGAAAGTACATTCCCGATGGAAAGAGCAATCCCGAATTGATTGTCTACATGGTGGTTGTTGACCCTGTTGGGAATGTCTCTTTGCCGGAAAGTATTCGTTTGAAAGGGATAAATGATAGTGCGAATATATCAATTAATTTGTCAACTTTAGAAGGTAAAAAAATAGTTGATAATAAGTTTTTAAAAATTGATATTGTTGAACCTGTTAATAACAGTATTCTCGTTGAAACTGGTTCTGCAATCAATGATTTTAAAGTCATTGCTAAGTATTTATCGGCTGAAACTTTGAATCTTGGATTTAAGTTTTCGAAGAGTTATACTTTTGCGGACTATGATTTAGATGGTGATGGTGTTAAAGGTAACGAATCATTTGAGTTTGATTATATTGGTGGAAATGTTGTTACAACACAAGTAACCATCGTTAACGAAAATCCTAATAAAATCGAAAAAATTAATGGTATTAACTATAATTATAAAACGGGTAATTATTTAGGCTTAATTTCGAAACCCGAAGTAGAAGTTAAAAATCTAACGATTGACGTTTCGGATCGAGCAAAGAATAGTGAACTTGGTATAGCGTATGCAGAATGGAAAAACGGACAATTCGTATTGTCGCCTTTTGCTGTGACAGGACGTGACTTAATAATTCCAAATGCTGCTACTGTTAATATTGATAATAATACAGTTACTGTAACTCCGTTTGAAGGTGTAACAAGTTTAGGAAACTATGCATTAGTTGTTTATGCTGCTGATAGTTTATATTTTGCTGATAATGTGGACGGTGTAGATCAAGTATTGCCAGGTGTATACAATGTTATTGCTCTTTATTTGGGAAGTCAAACCGCGGTTAACGATAAAATTAAAGAACTTGAAAGTAAAGTGGTTCACGATGCCAACAGCGGGCAACGTAATGATCGCGGGGGATACAATTGGGTCTTGCAAGCGACAAATCGTGACAATGTAGCAGCTTTGTTTTATACACCTGAAGGTGCAAGCGATGAATCAGAAATTGAAGCCAATGTTTATTACCTTGATGATTTATATACCGTACTCAATTGGGAAGTATTAAACAAACCGCAAAAAATTAAAATAACAAAACTTGTTGATGGTGAACCTGTTTCATCGGAAGAATTTGAAAGCGACCGTTTGGCAATTAATTTAAATAATTTTATTAACGGTTTAGATGCTTCAACGGTTTGTTTGGATTTGTCGGCTGGCGGACGTAATGCATATTTCTATGTTGTTGATGCTGTTAATGTTTTTGATTTGAAAATTGTCCCAGTAATTGAAAATGGGTTAGATGAAGGCATTGGTTCAGTAACAAGCAAGGATTTATCACCGGTTGAATCCACAGTGTATACAGTTCCAGTACAACGCGGAAGAGAATTTTATTTTGCTTCGGATTTGCCATCTGGTTGGTCGCTATACAGCCCGGAATTTACGTCGGAGGAACAAGGTCGTACTGGTGATACGTCGTATTCTGGTGGATTATATAATTTCTTGCCGAAAATTTCGTTGGGTGGTTATAATTTTGAACTTGATGCATTGAAAACAACCGTCAAAATAAATGTACGTGGTGGAGTTAAATATTTAAATATTGCTCAAGATTCATATACCATAGGTGGAGACGGTATTACCACAGCTACGTATGAATTTACAGTGCGTACTGATGAATTGTTGTCTACTGATTCGGATTGGACAAATGGCGTTTTGAATTATACATTCTTATACGAAGGTGTTTATTACAAATTATTTGATGATGAAACCGTTTCTACCATCAATATGAAGGGTGGCAAGGCTCAACTAGAATTTAAATTAACTCGTTTAGGTGCATCAGACCCGATTAATGGTTATTATACATATTGGTTAAAAATTGATGTTGCTGTTGTGGTTACGGTTCCAGATGTTGATCCGTTCTACAATGTTTACGGCGCACGATTGTTTATCGAAGAAAACTTAAATGGTTCTCCATTGGTTAAAACGCCGTTATCAGATTCTGCGGGATTTGATTTGAGGATTGGTGAGCTTAATGACGTTACCGTTTCTCATTTTGCGGAAACGAATTCGGTGGCGGCGAATAAAAATGCGGTTTCATTGACCGAAGGACAAACTAATTCGGGTATCATTTATTTAGACAACGATTCCGTTGGTGGTATTTTAAAAGTTTATCCAACACCATATTTTATTAATATAACGAATATCAATTTGTCTACATCAAAAGTATACGAACAAGATGTCGTATTGGGGTATGATTTATCCGGTGCGCCAATTAAGGATACAATTACATATTCAATTGGCTTCACGCAAATGGTGTATAATGAAGACCAAAAATTTTATCAACCTTATATTTCTGGCAGTGTGATGCCAAAGATGATTTCTTCATGGTCTAGTGCTGATGGCTATAAATGGAATGGTGAATACTATTTTAAAACTTTTGTTGTTTGTGATTCCTATACAACGCAACGTTTAGATAATGGGGCATCGTTTACGATTGAAGTTGCAATTCAAGGGGAAAATAATCCAAATCCTATTGTTGAGGAAATGACTTTAGTCGCTAAATATAAAAGCAGTTTTGTGGTTACTCCCGATGACGACGTGGAAGATTATGCTGTTTGTACTATGCAACAAACTCAATATCAATCATTAGGTACAACGTCGGTTTATGATATTGCTTTGCCTGATGATTGTGTTCCTAATTATTCGGCGTTTACATTTAATGGTGTTTCGGCTGTAAACAGAACCGTTGAAACCAATCAAGCGATTGTGAAACTGGATAGTGTCGCGCAAACTTTGTCTGTTCAATTGAAAGCAGATGCAAAACATATCGGAGAGTTTTTAGAGGTTCGTATTCCATATCAACGTCCCGGTGATTATGTTAATCCATATTTAAGCGTTGTAATCGTTCCTGTTTATTTTGAATTTGAATCATTAGAAGTTGTTAACCATTACGAATCACGCTTGCAATTAAAAGCCAGCGAAATTAACAAATTAAAATATAAAGGCTTGTTTAAATATGATACAAGCATGTTAAATAGTGGTTTGACTGAAAAAATTAATGCTTTCAATTATAGTATTCAAACCAGCAATTTAGTATATTTTGATTACGAAACAGCTGGTGAAATAAGTGTTGAGTTTAGTTATAATTATGAAAATGGTGTCCCAGTTTTAAGCAGAAATGGGGTTTGCCGTTATCTTCAAACATTTGAATATGATGTAGTGAAGGAAGATGTTGTAACCGTTAAACGTACTGAATATTTAGCTGTTGGTATGTCTGCTACATATACGTTTGAAAATTGGGATTCGTTGTATGCAAATGAACAAAAATTGTATTTGGATGACGGCGATAATTATGGTTCTATCGATAGTTATTGGGATAAGAACCATAAAGTAGTAGGGCGCAACAATGTTGAAATCACTATTAGCCTTGTCAATAATAGTTCAAAATCGAATGCTGAAGCTTATGCGGCTTTGGTTAACCAAAAAGAAATTGTTGTAAATCTTTATCACACAAGTAATACACTTGTACCGCAGTTAGAATTAACAATTGTTCCTGTATATTTCACTTTTGATGCGTTTAAATTGCAAAAGAACCCTGTTAATCCGATTGTTGCTTTAACAAAACCTGTTACTGTAACAGTGGAAGCAAGTGGTATTAAATCCGTAAATGATAGTGATATAACGAATAAAATAAATGCTTTTAATGCGGAATTATTAAATGCTCAAAAGAACTTGGCTGATGTTAATACTTTAACATTTGATCGTATTGCCAACGACAAGGGTGAATTGAACTTTAACTTCGACTCCAGCACCCGTAGTGTAACACGTGCAGATTTACAAAATCCAACTTCTGCAACCAGTTATTTATTGGTTTCGGCATCGATTCAGTACGTCAATGGTTTGCCAAAATTAGTTGCAAATGGAAAAAAGATTGCTACATATTTCACCGTACGTACTTTTGGTGAGGATAATGAAGAAGAAGTTGATGACGAGTTAGAAGTTGCGCCTGATGGTCGTATACGCACGGTAGCACAAGCAATTGGTACCACAGTAAGGTATAACATTGCGTTACCTGGTGTTGTTTATGACAGTGTTTTAGTCCAATGTGAAATTGATGCAAATAATCGCGTAGTGGAAACCACAAACTTTAATTGGGTAGCTCTTTTTGACGACGGGGTAATAACTGTTAAGGTAAATAAGGATACCGAATTATTTAATAAAACATTGCGTGTGATGGCTTATGCGCGTGATGGACGTTTGGTTTACGTTTTGAATATTATTCCCGCTTATTTTACGGTAGAACAAATTTTAATCGCAGATCACTTAGATGAAGATCCAATTTTAGTAAAATCAGGTACTGTTAACTGGGTTGAAAAACTCGAATTAGATGTTTTGACTAAACATGCTCAAGATTTAGATAATTTTGATTTCGTATCTGCAATCAATAATTTCCGCGCAGCATTGAAGAATTCTTCTTTGGTTACCCGCCTGGAAAATAAAAATAATGTAACTTTGACTGCGGGTATTAATTATATTGATGGCGTTCCAACATTAGTAAATTCATATAATGCGAAAATAAAATTACAAAATTCATATCCATATGTTATTTTTGATGGGGTACCGGAAAATACTAAAGTTCAAGCTTTAGGACAAACGGTAGTTTATAACGTAAATCGACAGTTTGATAGTATTAAAATTTTTGACGCTGCCGAAAATAAATGGATTGATTATGATTCGAATTATAACGAAAACTGGTCAATACAAGATAATGAGAACTCGATTACTGTAGTTTTAACCGATAAAACTGCAAGCGTAATTGGTCAAATTATCCGTGTTGGTATTTTTGAAAATTACAATGATTCTGATCCTGCTTACGTCTTAAATATTATTCCGGCGTATTTTTCGGTTGAAGATATTACGGTTAAAGGTCAAACTGTTGAAGACCGTCATGTAGAATTATTCTTTGGAGAAGCAATTGACTCTCCGGCAAAATTAATCTTTGATGCTGTCTTTGATGATGATTACTCGAAAAAAGCTGAGTATAATATTCCATCGTTATTAAATAATTTTAGAAACGAATTACAAAACGTAAAAGCTAATTTAGTCGGTCGTTTTTATGATTCTGAAGCAACGGCTGGTGATTTGTTGGTAACACTATATTTGAACTACCAAAATGGTAGCCCAACCTTGGTGGATTCTTCAGAAAGTGACAATGAATTTGTTGTACGCTTGGATGCTAATTTCACATATCAAATTTACAAAAAATCAGATAATATCAATGACCTTCCATTAAAACCCAATGGGCCACGTACGAGAACTGAAATTCAAGCGGTTGGTACCGTAAGTACTTATGAAATTGATTTGGATAAAGAATTACGTTTAGATAGTTCGTCGTTACCTGATGGCGTTGTTGTAAGTTTAGAAAACAATGTTTTAACTGTTGAATTATCAGAGTCCGCTGATACGATCTTAAATCAAGAAGATATTACAATTAATTTATATGAAAATCTAGTTTTAGCATTTGTTTTAGAAATTCAACCGGTATTATTTGAAGTGGTAGGGGTAAGAACAAACAGTCTTGAAGAACCAATTTATTTACCAAGTTTGAACTTGGATACTGCAAATATCGGTTATCGTGCTGTTGCAAAATATAACAAAGATGTTACTTTTGAAGGCAAAAATATTCAATATTTTATTGAACAATTTAACGCTACATTGAATTCAGACTTAGTAGTTGTTGATGTTTATAATGAATATTTAAAGATTAATTTAGCGGTTGATTATGGAACTGTCGGTTCAAAATTACGCAGAGTTCCTGCTTTATTAAATGTTAATAAATATCCTTTAAATGTAATTGAAAGTTATGTTGAATTCACAACTGATTGGCAA
>JAZSQY010000027.1:0-3317 GCA_045538225.1 Clostridia bacterium
ATCCTGTAACTTATCGATATGGTGAAAACGGCAAAGATGAAATCTTGTTATTTACTGCCGATGGTTCAGAAGATTTCCCAACCTTTAAAGAAAATTGGGGAAAATTCGTCGGATGGGGTTTAGAGAGCGACAGTATGTCTGGCAATCCATCTTTGGTTTATTTCTGTTCTGCTGCTAATAATTATTTGAAATTGACAGATACAACAGATAGTGAACAATGTTTAATTAATATCGATCAATATGCTAAAAAAGATAGTACTGGCAAATATGTGTTAAAGTTATATGCTGTTTATGCGAGTGATCATATTACGGTTACTTATTACGACTTAAAAAGTGTTCGCGAAGATGGCTCTGTGTTAGGTTATACGGAATTAGAGTTACCGGTTTATCTTAAAAACAATTTTAATCAAACGGCATTTGGGGGCAGCACGGTTGGCGTTGATTCACAATATTTTGCAGCATATGGTAACGCAGTTCTAGATCACAAGACTCTGGATAACTATGGTTTAAAACGCACCTTCGTTGGTTGGCAGGCTTCCGTTCCAAACAAACCGGCAGATGATCCAGCGAAGGTTTATTTCGAAAACAAATTATGGTTCCCTGGGGAATATCTACCAGCGATTGATTTTGATATTGAATTTGAACCAGTTTTCTGTGAACAAAATGGGCAAATTCAAGAAAGAAAAGTTGGCAATACTACATATAAAATTCTTGGGTTGTCCAACGTTAACCGACAAATTAACATTTATGAAAGTGTGGATATCGTTGCTTTCCCAGACGGCGATTATAGATTAACTACAGGCCAAGTTGTCATTAACAGTGATCGAGAAGTGCGCGTAATTTTACCGGCTAGTGGGAAAATAGTTTTAGAACCAAGGGCGATTCAATGTAATACGATTAAACAATTTTACGTTAGCGAAAATTTAGAAATTACAGCAAGTCCGGTTGTTGGTGACCAATTTGAAACTTATTACGTTCAAAAAGGTTATCGCATCGTTACAGACGGTGTTTTAAGTGAAACTCTTTACGCAAGCAGTAAATATGATTATGAATCCAGTATGAAAGGATTATTGATTAGCAAGGATTGCGGTGTTCTTTATGGTGTGCCAAGCTGTGTTCAATTAAATTCGGAAGAACTATTTAGTTTCTTAAAAGATATTTCAATTAAACGTATTGCTTCGTATGCTTTCTCCGATATGCAATTATCGGAAATTAATCTTGGTTTTAATCTAGGTGCAGATCAAGAACTTGCTATTGAAGATTATGCAATCTTTAATGGTAAAATGTCTCAAATAATTTTACCGACAAGTCAACAAGCTTCTCGTAACATCAATGTCTCTGCGCAAGCTCTAGCTGGTACTTTGAGTCAATTAGAATCAGTCACTTTTGGTGACAGTTCCACGACCCGTTCAAACTATGCCTTCATTCAAGATAAGATTATTTATTACATTGATGACGTAGACTATCCAAATGCCTTAACACATGTTATTTATGTATTACCATCTGTAAAATTGGACAAATTAAAATTAAGTTATGTAACGGGCAATTTATATTTTGAAAAAACTGTTCAAAAAATTGAACCATATGCTTTAATGGCTTGTGATTGGAAAAGCATCAACAGCATCATGGTGGAAAATGAAAAAATTGATTTGCGCGGTATTATGGGAATCCCAAATGATATTCCGGTCTTTATTAGCGCGAATAATGAATACAAAGAATATTACAGCAATCCATTAATTCAATCTTACATAAAAACCTTTATCTTTACCTTTAATGAGTTAGAAGCGTCAGTTGAATATGTTTATGGTCAAACGTTCAAAGTGATCGATGCTCAAAATAATGATTATTTTAAATTTGATAAAGAATGGTGCCAATTTGTGGGTTGGAAAGTACTTGATATCAATAATTTCTTCTATGTGGGTGAAACGTATAAAGTTGGTATCAGTGAATCAATCCGTGGCGATAAATACACGGTAAGATTTGACGCATCAAGTCAGGATTGTTGGCAATATTATCCAGTTCAATTCTATATCTTCAATGGAGAAACGAATAAATCTTATATTCCAAGTAATTTCGTAGATAACACCGGCTCTAAGTATACCTTAGAAGATTTATCAAGATATTATAATTATCTGGGCAATATTTACTTACCAGGTGTGGATCAAAAGTTCACAACACCTGAAGGTGATACATATCAGTTTATTGGTTGGAAAACCTCAGAAACTTTACCAAATGACTTTGATAGTTTAATGTGGAATAATACTGATATTAAAAATCGCATCTTGCCAAACAAAACAGCCAAGACGGAACTTAATGCTGGAGTCGTAAGTTATCTTGGCGAAGGTAACAGAAGTAAAGTTTATAAATATTATGCGCTTTATGAAAAGGTTACACCTGGTTTGAATTATGAACTTTTAAACGATAAGACATTCGCTGTTAATGGTGTAACGAATACGTTCATATCAAGTTTAAATATTCCTTTTGCAAAGTATTATAACGGACATATGTTTCCGGTTTCTACCATTAAAGCTTCAGGTGTTACCAAGAATACAAGTTTATCTGAAATCGTTATTGGTGGGGCTGTTAGCAAAATTGAACAAATGGCTTTCAAAGATGTTAATACAAAAAATCTGATCTTTGCACATAAAGGAAAAAATATTAAATATAACGAAAAACAAATAACAGGCTCGAAGCAATTAACAATCGGCCGCGAAGCATTTGCAAACAATGTGATGATTACAAATTTAGTATTACCGGTGGCATTGAATAACATAGAAGAGCGTGCTTTCCAATCATGTATTAACCTTGTCGAAGTAACATTCCAAGATCGCACCGATGAACCTGCTATCAGTACTGTTGGTAACTTTGCATTCCGTGATAATAGAAACATGGTAAAAAATGATTTAATTGATTTAATCATTACTGATGGTGATCGTTTCAGTAACGTCGGTGATGGTATCTTTATGAATACAAATATTAAAGATATCCGTGTGAATGGTAATCGATCAAACCGCATTGTTTGGAATGGTAAATTATTATATGTCTATTACACGGGCAATGAAACTGATTTTATTTTTGATGAAAAAGAAATTGGTGGATACGCATTTGTTAATGCCGGTAGTGCCAATAATTCAAGTTTAAAAATCACTTTACGATTTGACAACTCAGAAGTTAAGATTAACGCGAATGCATTTAGTTATTTGCATGACAGTATCGTTGAAATTAATATGAAATATAATAACAAACCTGTACTCATCAAGAATGTCGACATGAATGCTTTTGACAACACGATTAATCATTCTGTTAACGTTCGCGTG
>JAZSQY010000048.1:0-5056 GCA_045538225.1 Clostridia bacterium
TACAGGAACAAACGATGGTTATGCCTTGGCTAAGGCAATCTTAGCTTATATCATTGAACAAATTGGAAGTAAAACTTTGTGTGCGACACATTTCCATGAATTAATTGAATTAGGTCATGAATATCCGCAAGTTGAAAACTATAAAGTTTTAACTTCCAGTATCAATGGGCAAATTATTTTCTTACACAAAGTTGTGAAAGGCGAAGAGCAAAATAGCTTTGGTGCGGAAGTTGCGCAACTTTCCGGCTTGCCAGAAGTCATTATTCAAAACGCAAAAAAAATTATGAAGGAAAGGGAGTCTAATGAAAGTCATTAATGTTTTACCACCTGCGATTTATAATCGATTAGCCGCTGGGGAAGTGGTTGAAAATCCAGCTTCAATTGTTAAGGAATTGTTGGAGAATTCTCTTGATGCAAATGCTCGACATATTACAGTTCAAATTACAAATGGCGGGATCGATGAAATTGTGATTATTGACGATGGGGAGGGTGTTACAGAAAAAGAGTTACCCAAAGTCTTTATGCCGCATGCAACAAGTAAGATTAAGTCCGCGGAAGACATTGATTGTATTCAATCGTTAGGGTTCCGTGGTGAGGCATTGGCATCAATTGCGTCGGTTGCGAAAGTATCTTTCATATCTAAACCGGCTACACAAGAGTATGCTGTCCAAATTAATCAAGACAATGAGCAACAATACACAGGCGGAAACAATGGAACTACTGTTAGGGTGTCAAATCTATTTTATAATACGCCTGCCCGTAAGAAGTTTTTGCGCAGTCCTAATATTGAAAAAAATCATGTTACTCAAGTGATTCATGAAATTATTTTTGCGAATCCAGATTGCCATATCCGATATTATGTCGATCAACAATTGATTTTGGATTATCGTGGTCAAGGTTTGGCTGCGGCAATGGAACTTATCTATAACGTTGACGTAAATCAACTTATCGTTCTTCAAGATCAAGATAAAGGACTTGCCGTTGATGGTTATATTTCAAATATTAATTTGTCTAAAATCAACAAGGACCGTCAAGTTGTAATTATCAATGGGCGTGTTGTGAATGGGGGATTGATTGGTGCCACCATAAATGAAGCGATGAGCAACTATTTACCTGCGAAAGAATATCCTGTTTTTGTTTTACACTTTAAAGTTGCGACAGAACGGATTGATGTTAATGTCCACCCGCAGAAACGTGAAGTTCGTTTTGAAAAACGCGATGAGATTATTGAGTTTGTTCGTCATGCCATTACCAAAACCATGGAATCATTTTTTTTGAGTCAAATCTCCGCTTTAACACAATCGTCAGGTCAAACAAAAAATGAACAAATTGAAAGTACGACTGTAACAACAAAAACCAGCGTGATATCCGAACAAAATCAAAAGGGTTATTCTTTTAATCAAGACAAAATTGAACCTTCAACTATACTAATTCGATCTTTAGATAATTTAAGTGAAAATAATGATACGTTAAAATCTGCACCAAATATATTAAATGAGATTAATATCGTCGAACCACTGTCTGGGAAACAAACAAGTTCGTTTTTGGAAAATCATTTTACAGTTTTAGGCCAAGTTTTTGATACGTACTTATTAGTACGAACAACGGATGCTTTGTTGGTTATTGATCAGCATGCAATGGCAGAACGAATGAATTATGATCGTTTCCGTTCTGAAATTGATCAATCATCAGTGCAGTCGCAAGGGTTGTTGACGCCATTAGTTATTTCCGTTACTCCAAAAGAGATGATTAGATTTACCGAATTAAAAGCATTACTTCAATCCTTTGGTTTCGACTGCGATGAATTCGGTGAAGACGTAATTCGTGTGTCGGCCGTTCCTTCAATTATGGTTAATGCTTCATTAAAAGATTTCATTAAGGTATTGTTGAATGATAAAACTGTCATTAATGATAACGCAAGTGATTTAGTTAAACACCGTGTTGCAACTGCAGCTTGTAAAGCCAGTATCAAAGCAGGTGATATTATGTCCTCTATGCAAATTGAAACGTTTATGAATAATTATTTCAAAACTAAAAATGTTCCTTTATGTCCGCACGGACGTCCAATTATGTTAGTGTTTAATCAAAACAAATTAGAAACATTATTTGCTAGAAAGTAGTAATTATGTTAAAATTAAATTTATGGATATTATGGGAACGATGAAACCTATACCAGAAACTGCTTTTACAGGGCGCAGTCGTGCCTCTGTAAGTGCGTATAAGCGTAAATTTGTAAGAACGTGGAAAAAGAACCCACCAACAGATGTGGAAAGGTTTACCCCTAATCTAGAAACTGGTTTAACCGCTTCACAGGTTAAGAGTCGTATTGATGATTGTTTAGTTAACTATGTAAAACGCGGTACAACAAAATCGGTTGGTGCGATTTTATTGACTAACATTTTTACTTTCTATAATGTTCTGGCTTTGATCATTGGTGCAATTCTGATTTATGCAATCACAGCAATGCAACCTTCAATTCCAGGTGAAGTATTTGCGGCAGAAAATATTAAACCGATTGGCGTTCCAAGCTTGTTGTTTTTGTTGATTTTTGCCGCCAATATGGGAATCGGAATTTTTCAGGAATTACGGGCTAAGTTTACCATTGAAAAATTAACCATCGTTGCTTCGGCAAAAGTCAAAGTTCTTCGTGAGGGACATACTCAAACAATTTTACCTGAAGATTTGGTTCTTGATGATATTGTACTTTTATCGGCTGGTGGACAAATCCAATCAGACGGTGTTTTGCTTGAAGGTGTGGTAGAAGTCAACGAAAGTTTGTTGACGGGTGAATCAGTACCTGTGCAAAAGAAACCAGGCGATCAGTTGCTTGCGGGCTCCTTTATTGTCAGTGGTACTGGAAAATATCATGTAACCAAGATTGGTAAAAATAATTACATTCAAAGCGTGGCACGTAACGCAAGTCGTTATGTTGCTCCCCGTTCGGAATTGTTTAATTCTTTGAAATCAATCATTAAAGTTATTGGTATCTTTATTGCTATTTTGGCGGGTGTTTTAATTGCGATGCAGCTTATTACGGTCACAGAAATTGCACCACATTCCGCATTAAAAATTATCTCACAAACAAGCGGTGCGATTCTTGGCATGATACCGGCTGGTATGTTCTTGTTGTCGTCGATGGCTTTGATGGTTGGTGTTATAAATCTAGGCAAAGAGAACACTTGGGTACGAGAACTTTATTGTATCGAAATGTTGGCCCGTGTTAATACGCTTTGCTTGGATAAGACCGGTACAATTACCGATGGAACAATGAAAGTTGTTGATGTTATCGCTATTAAAAACGAAGGTAAAAAAATCGAATTTAAACAAGTTATGTCATCCATGCTTTATGCATTAGAAGATAACAACCAAACGTCTTTGGCAATGAAAGATTATTTTGGTCAAGAATGTATTTATAAAGCTCGCAAAATTATGCCGTTCTCGTCGGCTCGAAAAATGTCGGCCGTAAATTTTGGTGCTGGTTTGGGTACATTTGTTATGGGGGCACCAGAATTTATTTTTAGTGACCTTGGTAAAAAATTGAATACAGTTATTACGCGGTTTGCAAGTCAAGGATATCGTGTATTAGGTATTGGACATTGTACCGGAGAAATAAAGGATGATACATTATCGGGTACTGTTGCTCCAGTAGCTCTTATTACCTTACAAGACAATATTCGCCGCGAGGCTCCACAAACAATTAAATGGTTTGCTGATAATGGTGTCGATATTCGTATTATTTCGGGGGATAATCCAATCACTGTTAGTGAAGTTGCCCGTCGTGCTGGTGTGGTGGGTTCGGAAAAATATATTTCCTTACACGGTCTATCAAATAACGAAGTTCGTACAGCGGCAAAAGAATATACAATTTTTGGGCGTGTGACACCGGAACAAAAACTTTTATTAATTAAAGAGTTTAAAAATAACGGTCGTATGGTTGCCATGACGGGTGATGGCGTTAATGATATTTTGGCTTTACGTGAAGCAGATTGTTCTATTGCGATGGCATCGGGAAGTGAAGCAGCACGTAATGTGTCTCAATTGGTTTTATTGGATAGTAATTTTTCCAGTATGCCTAAGGTCGTTTTGGAAGGGCGTCGCGTAGTAAACAATGTGCAAAAATCTTCTTCGTTGTTTTTGTTTAAAACTTTGTTAACAATTATGTTAACGATTGTTTGTATTTTTTCAAATCATGGTTCGTACTTCTTTGATACCACAAACTTATTGCTGTTAGAAAGTTTTGTGATAGGTATCCCGGCATTTATGTTGGCGCTTGAACGGAATAGTGAGCAGATTAATGGGCGATTTATGTACAACATTATAAAAACTGCCTTATCAGCTGCAAGTGTTGCCGTCCTGTTTATCATTGCGTTGTTGTTATTCCGTTCGTTTGGTATTTTTGACTTAGGCAATCGTGAAGTGTTTAGAACGATGACAATTTATGCCGTATTAACTACCGGTTTTGCAATGTTATATCGTATGATTCGTCCTTGTAATGCATTCCGGGGTGTTATGATTGTTGTCATGGTTGTGCTTGCTATGTTTATGATAGTTTATTTCCCATGGTTGTTTAACATGGTTCACTTAATGAATGAAATGCATTACTTAATGGTTATATTGATGGCATTTATGGGGTATGCGCTAATTTCATTATTTGAAGGGTTATTGTCACGTATTAAGTTAAGTACGGATAAAACTTTATAAAAATTATTTTACAATTTTGTAATTTATCGTTAAAATAAAGAGGGAGTATTTTATGAGTTACGAATTAGAAACAGCAGTTGAATTGAAAACAGCAAAACAACTTGACGATGTTTTTGGTGAACCACCAGTAGTAAACATCAAAGTTGTTGGTGTTGGCGGGGGCGGTTGCAATAGTGTTAACCGTATGTTGGAAGCTGGTGTAAATTTGCCTGGTGTTGAGTTTATTGCTATTAATACTGATAAAAATGCTTTATCGGTTAATTTAGCTTCGCAAAAATTATGTATTGGTCAAAAAATCACCAAAGGTTTCGGTGCGGGAACGCGTCCGGATATTGGACAAAAAGCTGCAGAAGAA